>CAZQOX010000076.1:0-5882 GCA_964594895.1 uncultured Candidatus Bathyarchaeia archaeon | reverse complement strand
GCCGCGCCGATGAGACGGGCGAGATCATAGACACCACGGACGAGGAGCTGGCCCGTGAGGAGGGCGTCTACGACGAGGGCAGAACCTACGGCCCTAGGCTTGTGATCGTGGGTGACGGCTACGTCCTCAGGGGACTAGACCAGCGGCTCCCCGGCGTACCCTTCGACGAGGAGACCGACATTGAGATCCCGGCGGCGGAGGCCTTCGGCGAGCGGAACCCCGCGAACGTGCAGACGATCCCTTACAGGATACTGCGCAGCAAAGGCGTCAACCCTGTGATCGGCGGCGAGCTTGAGATCGACGGGAGGCAGGCCATCGTGAGGAGCGTGGGCGCGGGCAGGGTCCAGGTGGACTACAACCACCCCCTCGCCGGCAGGAAGATCGTCTACAGGCTCAAGGTCACGGAGAACGTCACGGACGACAAGAAGAGGATGGAGGCCCTCATCGGCCGAAGGTTCCTGGGCATCGACCCTGGCGAGTTCAAGCTAAGGAAGACCAAGAAGAAGCTCCGGATCGGGGTTCCCGACCAGATCTTCTTCAGCGAGAACATACAGATCGCTAAGAGGGGCGTCGCCTTGGACATCCTCCGCTACTTCGAGGAGCTCGACGAAGTAGAGTTCTACGAGACCATCAAGCGCAGCTAGGGGTTCGACCCTCTTTGAAGCCCGAGGCAGCCGTGGTGGGCGCAGGCCCGGCGGGAATCCTCGCGGCCACCGTCATCTCGATGGGAGGGTTCACCACAAAGGTCTACGAGGAGCATCCCGTCATAGGGGAGCCCAACCACTGCGCCGGGGTGCTTAGCGTCACCGGCCTAGGGAAGCTGGGGGTCGACCCCTCCGACGAGTTCATCCAGAACAGGGTCTACGGTGGACGCGTATACGCGCCGGACGGAGAGTTCATCGAGATAAGGGATCGGAAGCCTAGGGCGTACGTCGTCGACAGGGCCAGGTTTGACAGGTACTTGGCGGACGCCGCGTCGGATGCGGGGGTGGAGTTCTTGCTCTCCTCCAGGGTCGAGGGCCTGCGGTTCATAGAGGGCACGTGCGTGGGCGTCAAGGTGGGTGGCGACGTGCACGAGCCATGGATAGTCGTGGATGCGGAGGGGGCGGGGGGTAGGCTGCTCAGCCGCAGCAAGATAGAGACTGGGCAGACGGGTATCCTGACGGGTTACAACGCGGAGATCGGGGGTGTGGAGGTCGACCCAGAGCTCGTCGAGGTCTGGTTCGGCGACAGGCTCGCCGAGGGTTTCTATGCGTGGGTCACACCCATCGACGAGAGCAGAGTTCGGTGCGGCCTCGGCACCGCCGGAAGGGACGGTTTCGACCGCCTCCGGGGCTTCGTGAGGAGGAGGTTCGGCGCGGCCAAGCTTCAGGTGCTGACGGCGGGCCAGATCTGCACTGGGCCACCTGTGGATAGGGCCGCGTACAGTGGACTCTTGCTGGCCGGGGACGTCGCGGGACAGGTAAAGGCCACAACGGGGGGAGGCGTCGTCGTGGGTGGGCTGTGCGCCAGGCTGGCCGGGGAGACGGCTGTCGACGCCCTCGGCTGCGGAGACACGTGCTGGGGGCGGCTATCCGAGTACGAGAGGCGGTGGAGGGGCCTCTACGAGGGGGAGCTCAAAACCATGTACGCGGCGCGGCGTCTGATGAACAGGTTGCCTGACGAGAGGCTCAACAGGTTACTAGCCGGTCTCAAGGAAGCAGGCCTTGAGGATGTGCTAGGGGACATGGCGTCGAGGGGAGACATGGATATGCAGGCGGGCGTCATCAGGGAGGCGGCCAGGAACCCGAGGCTGCTGTACCTGCTCCTCCGCGGAGTAGGGGTGGCGGCTCTGGGGGAGCTAGCCTCTTTGCTGTGGTGAAAGCTTTGGATGCGGGGGATGCCGGCTATCCGAGGGCAGTCGAGAGGTACAGGGGGTTCGACGTCTGGTTCGACCCGGGGAGGGGCGTATATTACTCGTCTCACTGTGAGCACACGAAGAGGTCTGCTTCAATCGCCGAGGTCAGGAGATGGCTGGACGAGTATAAACGGTAGTGTCCCAAGGTTTCCCATGGTCTTTTAAGGTTAGTTTTGCTCTTTCATTCTCTCCTACGGTGTGGTTCTTCTCTTAACTCCATTAGGGCTTTAGCCTATGTTAACTATGTTAAGTGGATCCATTCTTACTTGCATTGACCGTGGACTGCTTTTTTCCAACGTTTTTAAGTCACGTTTTGGTGCTTTTTATGTATTCAGGTTCTTTATCAACGATATGGAACGATGATTCCAATTCGTTTCATGATGTTCTTTTTATTTTCATCAAATGACATATACTCTGCTAACGCTAGTGGGGGGGGCTAGTTGGTAAAGATATTTCACTTAGACGATGAGCCGTTTTACCTTGAGCTCACTAAAGAGATCATGATGGCGTACGACGTGGACGTGGAGATAGAGACCTCGACGTCCCCGGCGGAGGCCATGGAGCGCGTGAAGGCCAACGAGCCGGACTGTGTTCTGTCTGACTACAGGATGCCTGAGATGGACGGCATAGAGTTCACGAGGCGGCTGCGGGAGTACTCCGGGGTGCCGGTGATCCTGTACACCCATCACTCGGACGAGGAGGTGGCGGAGGAGGCGTTCCAGGCGGGGGTGAACGACTACGTGAGGAAGGCAAACGACGCCGAGCACTTCATAGTTTTGTTGAAGAGGATCAGGAACGTGGTGGACATGCACAGGATGGAGCTGGAGATGAAGAGACGAGGGTCTCCGGAGGCCACGGTGGAGGGTTAACCGATCCGTGCTCCATAAAGCATGAAACCTGATTGCTCCTTTTTCACGCCATGAGCACTGAGGCGAGCATCGAGACGGTGGATGCGGAAGCACCCAAGGAGGGGTTCAGGTACTGTCCAAGGTGCGGCTACGAGCTTCCGGACAACCTTGTGGTTTGCTGGAAGTGTGGAGCCGTCTTAAAGTGATCGCAAGTTTATCGCCTATGCCTCCATTAAGTATAAGCGGCTATGGGCGTCGTTTCATCCACTGGATTCTGAGCTAAGTATGTCTCCTGCTGACAGCGCCTAGCCCATTATCCACGGTGCGGCGTCGACAACGGTGACGGTGCTTGACGCTATGTAGCCGATGAGGACGCGGTACCCGATATAGGTGCCTCCTAGTCTACGAAAGGAACCTATTTTACTGGTTGCCCTCTTAGGCATCGTTGTCATGTTTATTGTTTTATATTTAAAACGGGTTCACGATTTTCATTGGTTTGATTATGGAAACATGGAGGCGATAGTTATCGCGGGATGGCTGTTTCTTCGGCAGGCATGTTTTCGATCTTTATCTGCTCGTGACACTCTGGGCATCTCACGCCTAGGCCGTGTTTCCAGGTGAACTCCTTTCCGCATCTCTTGCATCTATACTTCATCTGGGCTTCCCCTCGTCTGAACCCGTGTTTTCGCTCAGTTTTTCGCTGCGTATTGGACAGGGTGTTCTACGACCAGTTCAGGGGTGTGGATTCCTCTCAGGTGAAGTTCATAGATCCAGCCCCTTTCGCCCACCCATCTGGCTAGACAGTTTATCGAGCAGAAGTGCTTCAGCTCCGATTTCTTCTCCACTCTGTCGCTGTAGATGGTTAGGTCGTATCCGTCCATGAGGTTTTTTCCGCAGTGATCACATCTCATGGGCTTTTGGGCATCCGTTTCGTTGTCTCTCGGTTTAGTTCCGACCATGACGGTTCCTATAGAGTCAACCGATGATTTAGATAAGTATTACGCTATCTTTGACCATTTTATCAAGGTAATAGGAGATTTATTCGACGTTATCTATTTTTTTATTTTAAATATTCTGAATTATCGAGGATGTTACTGGGTGTCATTGTGGGTGCAGACGTCCATTTACCGTACGGCAAATTGATGACAGAAAAATCTTCATCAAGAACAGACAATCGTGATTCGAGCCGTTGCACGCATATTTTTTCGCAAGCGATTGTATCATCGCTGTCAATCTTTAAATAAGACAGCATTGGCTTAAGGAATGGTTACGAGTTGGCTACATGCATAAGCTGCGGACGAAAGATAACGCCAGATGAGAAAGCCGTCAAGTTAAAGTGCCCCAGCTGCGGCGCAGTCACCCTCTGGCGATGCGAGAAATGCCGGCTCTTCGGCCGAAAGTACAAGTGCCCAGCCTGCGGATTCAACGGGCCATAGACGCCTGAAGGGTCTTTTAAGCTAATATCCTCTGATCCAATCGAATTTCTGTTCAGGGGATAATAGCGGCTTTTGGAGGATGCCGTCGAGGCTAGATGCGCGGGGCGGGCCCCCACTGGGCGATGGTACTCTTCAATAGCGCCGACCCACCATACCTTACCATGGACAGCCGCGACTACAGCCCCAGAGACTTGACGGTGTACGCGGCCGTGTTCATGGCCTTCTACATCTTGTTCCAGGTGGCGCCCAGCCTATGGGCGGAGCTTCTGACGGCGCGGACCAGCTCGGCGGTGATGAGCCTCGGCGGCCTGGAGTCCGGCTGCGGGGTGACAGGCGGCCTTGTCTACCTTGACCTCACGAGCGGTGTACGCCCCGTCCACGTCTACATCGTCAGGGAGTGCAGCGCCATCCACGTCCTCGGCGTCATCCTCGGCCTCATAGTGCCCCTCAAGCACGGCGGCTGGGCGAGGAAGGCCGCCGCCTTCGCCCTGGGTGCCGTCCTCGTCTTCGCCATGAACGTCAGCCGCGTCGTCCTCACCATGGTTCTCACCGGCTACGACGTGCCGCCCCTGAGCTGGTGGCTCACAGACCCCACCGTCGAGACCTACCACTACCCCGTCAGCTTCGTCTACGGCGTCGTCGGCATCGCGGTGACAATCACCCTCATAGACAGACTCGTCCTCCCCGAGCTGGGCGACTTCCTAGCCGGCCTCCCAGACATCATCCATCGACTAGTCAAGACGAAGCAGGACGCCAACCCCAGAAACAGCCGCAGACATGACCTGACGTAAAACCCGACCTCCATGTTAACGATCAATCCACGTATTATCGCTCAGGGTTCTCTAAGCTCTACGTTGGCCGCATCACAGACGGGTGCTCCACACCCATGGCGGACAAGCTGAGCAACGACATGAAGGAGAAGCTCAGACACGGCGCCGTGGAGAAGGGCTGAACATACGAGAGCCTCTAAACTCTTGTTCCATCTGACCAAGAATAAACGTTTTCCCCTTTCAGCCCCTCTGGGCGGAGAAGGCATGTGACGGCGATCACGAGTATGGGGATGAGCTGCCTGTAGTCGCCGAACCAGACCCCAAGCACACTCTGACCCGAGACGGTGCCCATTATCTTGTCGTACGTCAGGTTGAAAGACAGGGCGAGGAGTGTCAGCATGGACGCGTAGACCAGCGCCGCCATCCACAGCTGGGCGCTCATACGTGATTCAAACTGGTCTGTCAACCATTTAAGGTTGCTCTTCTCCCTTTCGTCGCCCCATCTGCAGCGCGGGTTACCGCTTCCAGTCGCCCAGAGCCTTTCTTATGTCCAGTATCTTGCCGAGGTGGTAGGCGTTGTGCTCGATGATCACCGTGATCTCGCGGAGGTAGGTGTACGCCGTGGACCCGGGGACGAGGGACAGCAGATCTATGTCCGGGTCCATGACCAGCTCCACGGCCCTGTCCAGGTCGCCGAAGAACTTCTCAACGGCCTGTTTCCACTCCTCGTCCGTCGCCTCGTGACCCGGCTCGGGCCAGAAGCCCCCCGGCCACTCCGGGGATTCCCACACGTCCATTATGGCGTAGTACAGGAGGTCCTCCTGGGCCACCGTCATGTGGTATAGCTCCTCGTAGATGGAGTGCAGCGCCTCGTTGGGCCTGACGCTCCTGAGCTCCGGCCTGACCCCCTCCAAGGCCTTCTCGTAGGACA
>CAZQOX010000075.1:0-5972 GCA_964594895.1 uncultured Candidatus Bathyarchaeia archaeon | reverse complement strand
CGTGGGTAGCGGAGCGAGCCATGAACCACGTGCGGGTGCTCACCCAGCTCAGGGCGCGCGTCCCGGAGCAGGCGAGGCAGGGCATAGACAGGGCGGTCCAGTCCAGCGTCAAATCCTTCGGCACCCACATGAGGAGGATGGCGTACAGGGTCCAGCAGGTGGAGAGCGAGGGAGGCAACGTCACCCAGCTCTACGCGGAGATGGACGGCCTTCGGCCCCGTCTCCAGGAGCGCCTCATGGAGTTCAACCGGATAAGGGAGAGCATCCCCACACCCGACCTCAGCGAAGACATCCAGATGCCCATAGATCCGCTGGGTAGAGGAAACAGGTCGCAGCGGGGACCCCCTTAGAGCTTCATTTTTTCTTTTTCTCGACCATAATATTATCATAGGTACAACATAACCTATTCTCGATGACTTCAATATTCGCGGGGTGCAGGAGATGAGGTTCGGGGTTTCTGTGCCCCACGGCAAGCCTGGGCAGCACACAGACTACGGGATGGTGAGGGATGCCGCCCTGGAGTGCGAGCGGCTGGGCTACGACGCCGTATACTTATCGGACCACATGGTCCCGAGGCCAAACACGCCTTACCCAGAGAGGGACGAGTACGACCTCGACGTCCCCTACCTGGAGTGCTGGACCCTTCTCAGCGCCCTCGCCGCCGAGACCGAGAAGGTCAGGCTGGGCACATTCACGCTCTGCAGCTCGTTCAGGCAGCCGCCGGCCCTACTCGCCAAGATGGCCGCCACCCTGGACAACATATCCGGGGGGAGGCTGATCTTCGGGATAGGCGCCGGCTACAACGAACTTGAGTACACCATGTACGGGGTCCCCTACCCCCGGCCTTCGACCCGGATAAGGCAGCTCGAGGAGTCCGTGCAGATAGCCAAGAAGATGTGGACCGAGGAGCGTCCCAGCTTCAAAGGCAAGTACTACAGCATTAAAGAAGCCATATGTAACCCGAAGCCCGTCCAGAAGCCGTATCCGCCGATACTCATCGGAGGCAGAGGCCGAGACCGGACCCTCAGGGTGGTGGCTAGGCACGCCGACGTCTGGAACTGGCCCCCAGCCGTCTACGTCACCCCGGAGATATACGTCGAGTACCGAATGCTCCTCGAGAAGCACTGCGAGGAGGTTGGCCGAGACCCGCGGCGGATAGCGTTGTCCATGGGGGACATACTCCACGTCTCGGAGGACAGGGCCGAGCTCAGACGGGAGGTCGCCGAGTACAAGCCAGACGAGCTGACCATGGAGGCGTACATGAACCACCTAATAGGCACCCCCGAGGAGTGCATCGACAGGATCAGCATGTACAGGGACCTCGGGGTCTCCGAGTTCGTCATGCAGATACCCACCCTGGCCAAGGGCGAACTCGGCGCCCTGAGGCTGTTCGCCGAGAAGGTGATGCCCGAGTTCCGGGACTAGTTGGGCAGCCCTACCAGCCGATTTCTTTTTAATACTCTGAATGCACGTGGGTCTAGGTGAAACGTATGATAATCGACTTCCATAACCACTTCTACCCCGGCGCCTACATCGAGGAGCTGAAGAAGGAGAAGGGGTACGCCTCGGTCTCCACGGACCCCCAGGGCAGGCTCCTAATCCACTACACCGGCGACTACAACGTCGTGGTTGGGCCCCACATCGACCTAGAGCACAGGCTCAGGGACATGGACAGGACCGGCATAGACATGCAGGTGCTCACTCTAACCACCCCCGGGGTGGAGCGGGAGGCCCCCGAGAGAGGCGTCAAGCTCGCCAGACTCACCAACGACGGGTTCGCAGAGATAATCGACGACAACCCCGACAGGTTCACGGCGCTAGCCACCCTGCCCCTCCAGGACCCGGGTGCAGCCGTCGATGAGCTTGAGAGGGCGGTCACCGAGCTTGGGCTCAGGGGCGCCATGCTCCTCAGCAACGTCAACGGCAAGCCCCTAGACGCCGAGGAGTTCAAACCTGTGATCGATAAGGCTGTGAAGCTCGACGTGCCCCTCTATATTCACCCCACTTCACCCATCAACTCCAAGTGTATGGACGACTATAGGCTCGTACCCATAATGGGCTTCGGAGTGGACACGAGCCTCGCAGTCCTGAGGCTGGTGTTCAGTGGGGCCCTGAAGAGGCACCCCGGCCTCAAGCTGGTGGCCAGCCACGTGGGCGGCGTCTTCCCGTTCCTGAGAGGCAGAATAGACACCGGCTTCAACGCCTACCCCGAGTGCAAGATCCACATCCAGGAGCCGCCTTCCAAGTACCTCAAGAAGGTGTGGATGGACTCCATCATATACGACAACGACGTACTGATGTCGGCTCTCTCTTTCAGCGGTGCGGAGAAGATGATGCTGGGCACGGATCACCCCCACCAGATAGGGGACATAGAGAAAGCCGTCTCCCGCATCAAGGAACTCGACGTCAGCCCAAGGGAGAAGGAGCTCATCCTCGGAGAGAACGCGGCGAGGCTCCTCAAGCTCTAATTTCCTGCCTCAGGGGAACCCATGAGGCTTCCCCGTCTTATTAAACAATTTTATTCACCTAAACCTATGCCTAGACCAGATGCCTCGCAAGAAGAGAAGTAAGCGCCCCAAGTACCCGGACATGTCGCCCGACCCAGAGGGAGACATCTACTTCCCCCGATCCAACATACCCAGACCCGTGTACAGGGACGTCAGAGAACACCCAATGTTCTTCGGGATAAAGAAGAGGAGCAGAAAGAAGAAAATCATGAAAAGGTGGGACTAGCTCGGGTCGGTCATCCTTCCCAGGAACAGTATTACCCCTGTGTCCATGTCACGTATGAGGAATATGAAGGGGTGGTCCGCTAGGAAAACCTCCTCCGGCACCGCCGCGGATAGCCTCATCGAGACCCCCGTCGCGGCCGCCGCCTCGGTGCCCTCCTCGTTGACCTCTATGAACGCCTGGTGGATGACCTTGTCTATGAACAGCTCCCTATTCCCGGTCATGCCGCTGAAGTCCGCGGCGTCGGTGAACGCCGTGGGCATACCCATCTCCGCCAGATCCTCCATCATGAAGTACTTAGTCTCGAAGGTAAACCTCGGCAGGTAGACGTTCACCTCGGCTCCCTCAATCATGTCAACCCATTCACCGAGTCTCCCCGCCGACAGCTGAGCCTCCACGTCGCCCATGCGGCCCTCCTTGGGCAGCAGGACGAGCATCGAGACGTCCTCGCCGGTGTAGGGGAGCTCCAGGATCTGGAGCTCGTCGGTCTCGGCATAGTTGAAGGTCTCGTCGCGGAGACTCATCATGTCCACTTCGACTGACGTGGACGGGGTCACGTGGAACTCCTCCACGCTGGTCGCCTCCTCGTCGAACTCGTAGAGCCAGTCTCCCTTGAAGTAGATGGCGTTCGTCAGCACCAGCCTCACGTCGGCGTCTATGGAGCCACTGGGGAACAGGTCCTTGATCCTGTCGTTGGTCCTCTCCTCCACCCACTCGTTGATGGTGACCCGGCTCTCGTCGGGCTCGGCGACGAAGTCCAGGGCGTTGACGTCTCCACCGTAGTAGCTCACGATGGCGTCGACGTAGTCCTCCTGCACCGGGTAGTCCTGCTGAATCCACAGCGCGTTCACGGTGTGGAGCGCATATTCGCGGCCCTCCTCGTTCAGTGTGTTGTATATCCTGGCGACTGAGGGAAGCCGCATAGAGGGGTCCTCTAGGAAGCCGAACACTGTCTCCATCTCCTCCGCGGTCTCGCCTCTGGCGCCCTCGTAGGTCATGGAGAGGGCCGTCGAGATGCTGTACGGAGAGAACAGTATGTTTCCGTCGCCAGCGCTGTACCTGCCGTAGAGGTCGAAGGCGAAGCCGTTGTACGCTTCCATGGTCGCCTCAACGGAAGACGCCGTGGCGCCGCTGTCGTCGAGCACCGGTACGTCCTCCTTCGCCGTGGTCCCTGAGAGCCAGTCTGATACGGCGGGTAACTGGGAGCCCACCACCACGGCGGCCAGAAGAACCACCACAATCCCATACAGAGTCCTATGTTTACCTAGTCTCGACATCCTGTTCACTGGTTAAACGTACAGGAGCATCTAGATAATCCCACACATTAGAACACCCGTTTCAAAGCGTCGAACAGAGTGATTTTGGCTAGGAGATCTCCCTGATGTCCTTGCCTATCTCGTAGACGACGTCGCCCTGCCATATGGCTGGGCTGGTCACCATGTGGACTACGCCGTCGGTGGGGACGACGATCTCCTCCAGGGTCTCCCCGAAGAGATCCTTTATGAAGCCCAGCGTCTGTCCCTCCTCCACCGTGTCGCCCGCCGGACGCTGCTTATGAAGAAGCCGCCGTGCTCAGCGTACAGGTGGACATATCCACAGGCGAGGGGATAAGCAGACTCGTCGAGGGTACCCTCAACGAGTACGGTGGACTGAACGTCTTGGTGAACAACGCCGCCACGAGCCCGTGGCTCACCTTCGAGGAGACCACATTGCTGCACTGGGACAGGGTGATGGCCGTGAACCTCAGGGCCCCCTTCGCCATCACGAAGGCGTTCCTCCCCTCCATGAAGGATAGGGGCGGCGGCAGCGTCATAAACATAAGCAGCAGGTCAGCCGAGGTGGGGTTCGTCGCCGAGTCTGCGTACTGCCCCAGCAAGTACGGCCTAGAGGGCCTCACCCAGTGCCTCGCCTTGGAGCTCAGGCCCCACAACGTGGAGGTCAACAGCCTCAACGTCTCTGCTCCGGAGGGGCTTAGCCTCAAGCCCACCGAGATGACGCTACGGCATGCTCAGGATATGCCCGAGGAGACGAGGCGGCTCTACGCGGACGACGACTCCCTGGTGGAGTCATTCGGGGACGCGTGGACGTTTCTAGCCCTCCAGAGAGGAGGCGGCGTGACGGGGCAGAGGCTGAGCACCAGAGACCTCGCAGAGACGCTGCGTAGCGGCGGAGAGCAGGCCGCATACGATAGGTGGAGAGGCAGGCTCACGCAGGCCGTCTACACGCTTATCGACTGGCCCGAAAGGGTGAGGTACCAGACCCCCGACGGCGGGTGGAAGGAGTTGAGTTTCAGGTGAGCCTATTCCTGCGTGATGAGTAGCTCAAGATATGCATTCAACAGCTTTTTATCAACGAAGTCACGAGCTGCCTTCAACCCCTGATCAAGATATACGGCTGCGAGGACTGCCTCAAGGGAGTCGGCGAGTATCTTTCTCTCGCCCTTCGTATCATTCTGCTCTGTAACATTTAATAGCAGATGATCTTTCAACCCCATACGCCTAGCTATCTCGGCTAAAGTGGTTCCTTTCTCTATCGCTGTTCGTATCTTCGTCATCTCCCCCTCGGTTCTTTTAGAATGCCTGTAACAGTTCTCACTTATCAGGAACCTGAGTACGCTGTCGCCTAGGAACTCTAACCTTTCGTTATGTTCTATCGGGGACTCAGGGTGCTCGTTCTTCCACGATTCACGCGTTATCGCAGAGCGTAATAGATCCTTATCATTAAATTTAATATTTAGTTTCTTCTCCAAGGCACCTAGCTTCTTTTCTTTGTACTCCTCCGGCATCTCTATCTCGAAAGTCATGAATGTATCTGCTTTATTTTTATCTAAAAATTTATGGATGGATGCTAAGATAACTCAGTCCTTATGTCATCGACCAGCTCGCCGAACGAAGGGTCGCCGGCGAGGTTAGCCGTCTTCAACGCCATATGGTCTAGGCCGGGGCTCCCTAAGCCGAGCCTCGCGGCCTCCCTGAACTGGGTGTGCTCCCATACGGGCGTGTCCCTGACCCTCACGGTGCCGTGCCTGCGCATCAGGGCGACGGCGACCGCGTCGTTGGCGACTATGCTGTCGCTCGTAATTATCACGCCTGGGCTCACCTCGTCTCCCGGGTCTGTGCCGTGGCCCGTGTTCATCCTCATGGCGTCGGAGACCACGAGGTCGACGCTGTACGCCGTGTTTATCTCTAGGAGCTTCTCTACGTGCCGCTCCCCGTTGTGGAGCCATTCCCTGGCCCTCGCGT
>CAZQOX010000074.1:0-6029 GCA_964594895.1 uncultured Candidatus Bathyarchaeia archaeon | reverse complement strand
TTCTCGTTGAGCTCCTTGAGGTCCCGCTCCAGCCCCGACAACGCTAGAAAGATATTCCTAGATCAGGTTATTTAGTTTAACCTAAACCAGAGGAGCTAGAGGTCGGCTCTCAGGATCTCGGTGGTGCCAGGCCGCATGAGCTGAAGCTTCCTGGGCTTGAACTCGAGGAGCGTGAAGCCCGGGTCCTGGGGCTCCTCCCAGAAGCTCTGAGTAAAGCCCACGCAGCCATGGATCTTGGCGCGGACGCCCTCGTCGTATACGAAGCTCATCTCCCCCGTCATGCGGATGCTCCCCTCGTCCTCCCCATCGCCGAGGTGGACGCAGACCTCTGTCTTCTGGTTCCCCATGAGCTGAGCCACCTTGGCGTCGGTGGTGCCAGTCGCGTAGTAGAAAACGCCGTCTACGTGGATCAGCATCATGGGCCTGACGTGGGGCTGGTCGCTGTCGCTGGTGGCCACGTAGCTCACCGTCTCCTGGCCGAGGTAGCCGAAGGCCTCGTCGACGATCTCGTTTGACATGGATGGTTGAGGGCCGGTGGGGAGTAAAAGACTTGCCCCGGAGCCATATCCATATATCGTGAAGCTGCTAGAAATACGCTGATAACAATGAACATGGAGCTACTGAGAAGACTCTCCAACAGCTTCGGCCCCCCCGGCGCCGAGGCCGAGCCCCGCATGATACTCCGCGAGGAGCTGGAGGATTACGCCGACGAGGTCGTAGTCGACAAGCTGGGCAACATCTTCTTCCACCACAGGGGAGACGAGGGCGCCCCGGTCATAATGCTCGCCGCCCACATGGACGAGGTCGCGTTCCTCGTCACCTACATCGAGGACACGGGCTTTCTCAGGTTCCACACCTGGGGCATCGTGGACAACGTCCTGCCGGGGCAGCGGGTTCTCCTCAAGGGCAGGAAGGGAGACCTCTACGGGGTGCTGGGCACCAAGCCGCCCCACGTCCTCAGCGAAGAGGAGCGGAAGAAGGCGATACCTTTGGACGAGCTGTTCCTGGACATCGGCGCCATGACCCGGGAGGAGGCCGAGGGCAAGGGCGCATACGTCGGGATGCTGGGGGTCTTCGACGTCGAGTTCAAGGACCTGGGCGACGGCTACATCTGGGGCAAGGCCTTCGACGACCGCGTAGGCTGCTACGTCATGGCCGAGGCCTTCAAGTGGGTCAAGGAGACCAGCTACAGCGTTGTCGCCGTGGGTACGGTGCAGGAGGAGGTGGGGCTGAGGGGCAGCAAGACCGCGGCATGGCAGGTGGACCCCGACTACGGGCTTGCCATCGAGAACACCTTCGCCGTGGACATGCCCGGGGTGCCGCCGCATAAGCAGAGCGCGGGCCTCAAGAAGGGGCCGGTCGTGACCATCGCCGACCGCAGCGTCATCGCCCACCCCAAGGTGCTGGGCAGCATCGTGGAGGCGTGCGAGGCCGAGAACATCCCATACCAGTTCAAGAAGATACCCAGCGGCGGAACCGACGCAGGCAGCATACACCTGACCAAGGCGGGGATACCCAGCGGAACCGTCGCCAACCCCTGCCGCTACATCCACGGACCCTGCGGCGTCACGACAGTCGAGGACATCGAGAACACCGTGAGGCTGGTGAAGGCGTTCATAAAACGCATCAGCAGCTAACCCAAAAACATTTTTTTTGGGGGAAGGGGGGAGCCTACCGCTCCAGTATGAACTCCCTGCTCGGCGCCGTGGGCTTACCTATCCGCTTCTTCAGCATGGCCTCACCCACCTTGGTGCCAACCTCAATTGGGAGCTGCGTCTCAAGCATCCTGACCGCGTTCTCCAGCTTGGTGGCCGACTCGCTGTAGATCCTGAACATGGGTTTACCCTCCTCGACCCTGTCCCCGGTCTTTGCGAACAGCTTCACGCCAGCGCCCTTGCTGCCTGGTGTGCCGGCGGCCCTCGCGATCCGAGCCAGGTCCCTGTTGTTGAACCATAGGACCCTGCCGTCCCTCGGCGCGGGCACGTCGTGGGTGTACTTGCCTGGCACCAAGTCCTCGGGCGATACCTCGGGGTCGCCTCCCTGGGCCTCGATGATCTCCCTCATCTTCTCCAGCGCCTTGCCTTTTGCTATGAGGTCGTGGGCCATCTGCTTGCCGTTCTCGCGGCCTACCATGTCGAAGAGTATGCCCGCGAGGTTCGTGGCCTTGTCCACCAGATCGTGGGGGCCTCTGCCCATCAGGGTCTCTATGGCCTCCCTCGCCTCTAGTATGGGGCCTATGTTGTGCCCTATGGGCTGGCTGCCCTCGGTCACGGCGCACTCGATGTGCATGTCGAAGCGGCTGCCGAGCTCTATGAAGTCGCTGGCCAGCCGCTCCGCCTCGCCCATCGTATTGATCTTGGCGTCGACGCCCACCGGGATGTCTATGACCACATGGGTGCTGCCCATGGCCTTCTTCTTGCTCATGATGCTGGGCAGCAGCAGCGGGTCGATGCTGAGGGGGTACTCGATTCTGATGAACAGGTCGTCGGCGGGCGCCAGGTCGATGCTGCCGCCCCAGACTATGCAGGCGCCGACCCTCTCCACTATCTCCCTGATTCTGTCGAAGGAGAGGTTGACCGGGGCCAATGCCTCCATGCGGTCAGCGGTCCCGGCGGGGCTGGTTATCGCCCTGCTGCTGCTCTTCGGTATGGTGTACCCCGCTGAGGCGACCACGGGGGCGACTATGAGCGTGGTCTTGTCGCCTGGGACGCCGCCGATGCTGTGTTTGTCAAGTATGGGGCTGCGCCCGAAGTCGATGGTCTTGCCGCTCCTTACCATGCTGCGGCTGAGCGCCTCGACCTCCTCCATGCCGACGCCGTGCACGTGCAACGCGGTGACGAAGGCCGCGAGCTCTATGTCGCTCAGGTGTCGCTCCACCGTGTCCCCGACGATCCTCGCTATCTTCCATGGCGTCAGACGCTGTCCGTTGACCTTCTCCCTGATGTGGTCGAGGCTCTCCGGGCGCCTGGCAGGCTCGACGATTACTGCTCCGCCCTTTGATACGCCGAGTCTATGGGTCACCTCCCGGT
The DNA here is from genome assembly GCA_964594895.1 of uncultured Candidatus Bathyarchaeia archaeon. GTDB lineage: Archaea > Thermoproteota > Bathyarchaeia > TCS64 > TCS64 > RBG-16-57-9. The sequence continues at coordinate 3,000 of CAZQOX010000074.1, read as the reverse complement.
ATAGACCCAGCTTGCCGGGGACGTCCTCTTTGCTGATGTTCAGGATGCATATTACGTGATTCTTCTTGTACTTCAGGAAGATACGATCGCTGCTTATGACGCCTAGGTTAGCTGCGTCCTGCTCGTTCATGACCACGATTAGTGGTCCGCCTGCCTCGATCTCTAAGGGGGCTGCCTTCAGCTGCATACGGCTACTCCTCAGAACTAGGGAAACATTTGTCTAGTAAAGGTAAAAACATACTGGAACATTAACGCATATGGAGACACTAGAATGCGTTACATCGACTTCGTGGACCTCAAGTACGAGCCTAAGGAGACGGACCTCGTCTGCGAGTTCCACGTCGAGCCCCTGAACCAGCCTCTGGAAGTCATCGCGGGCGGGGTGGCCGCCGAGAGCAGCGTCGGAACCTGGACGGAGCTGTCCACCGAGAAGCCCTACATGCAGAAACACGCCGCCAAGGTGTATAGCGTCGAGGGAAACGAGGTCAAGATAGCGTACCCGTTGGAGCTCTTCGAGCCGGGGAACATGCCTAACATACTCAGCAGCGTCGCGGGCAACGTCTTCGGGCTGGAGGATGTGAAGCACCTGAGGCTCAACGACATCCACTTCCCCAAGGAGCTCGTGAGGAGCTTCCATGGGCCGAGGTACGGCGTACAAGGCGTCAGGGAGATAACCGGCATAAGGGACAGACCCCTCGTTGGCACCATAATCAAGCCTAAGCTGGGCCTCGTCACGGCGGACCACGCCCAGGTGGCCTACGATGCCTGGAGCGGCGGCTGCGACGTGGTGAAGGACGACGAGAACCTGAGCAGCCAGGCGTTCAACCCCTTCGAGAACCGTGTGGTGCAGACCCTCGAGGCAAGGGACAGGGCCGAGTCCGAGACCGGCGAGAGGAAGGTGTACCTCGTCAACGTCACAGCCGAGGTGGAGGAGATGAAGCGCAGGGCCCAGTACGTCGAGGACCAGGGGGGCAGGTACATGATGATCGACATCCTCACCACCGGGTGGAGCAGCCTCCAGGCCATGAGGGACACGGGATTCAACCTCGTCATCCACGCCCACAGGGCGGGCCACGCAGCCTTCACCAGGAGCCGCGTCCACGGCATCAACATGGTGGTCCTGGCGAGGGTGGCGCGGCTGCTGGGCGTAGACCAGCTCCACGTCGGCACAGCCGTGGGCAAGATGGCGGAGACCGAGGACGAGGTTAAAGCCAACATAGCGGCGTGCAAGGAGCCCATGCACGGCGTACGCCCTGTTCTGCCTGTGGCCTCAGGCGGCCTCCACCCAGGGATGGTGCCGAAGATCGTCGAGATATTCGGCGACGACGCCGTCATCCAGGCGGGCGGAGGCATACACGGGCACCCCGACGGAACAGTGAAGGGGGCTACAGCCATGAGGCAGGCCGTGGACGCGGCCACTCTGGGCATAAAGCTGGAGGACTACGCAAGGGACCATGTTGAGCTTTCAAGGGCCCTCACAAGGTGGCCCGTCGTCTAGACGCTACACCAGTATCCAGGGGTAGTGCCTCTGGACGGCCTCCAGTATGCTGTGGGGGCTGATGATCCCCTCCTCCGTTATTATCCCGTGGATGTAGTCCCTCCGGGTCACGTCGAACGCGGGGTTCCTGATCTTCAGGCCCTTTGGGGGGGCGTCCCACACCTCGTCGACGCCTCTCTCCTCGATGACCTCGAACTCGCCGTGGATGGTCACGGGGTCGAACTTGAGGAGGGTGCTCAAAACGTAGAAGGGTATCCTTGCCTCGTGGGCCGCGAGCGCCACCTGGCTGGTGCCGATCTTGTTTATCACGTTCCCCTCGCTAGTGAATGCGTCGCTGCCCACCAGCACGAAATCGATCTCCTTCATGACGTGCCTCGCGGCGCTGTCCACTATCATCGTCGTGTCGATGCCGGCCTCGACCAGCTCACGGGCGGTGATCCTGCCCTGGTACTTGGGACGCGTCTCCGTCTGTATCACGCGGAACCTCTTCCCAATCTCGTGGGCCCTGACGAGGGCCTCCGTCACGGCGCTGCTGTGACAGTGCGTGAACACCGTGTCGCCGTCCCTCACCCTCTTGCAGCCTATCTTCACAATGTTTTTCCTAGCATTATAGTAGAACTCGAGGACCTCGCCTGAAGCCTTCTCGACTTGTTTGCTGAACTTGTCGAAGGAGGTCCGTTTCCCCGAGAGGTTCTTCTGGAGATACCTCAAGCCGTTCCTCATCATCGGCTCGGTCTCCCGGGTCTCGACGAGCTTCTTCACGCCCTCCGCCAAGATACGCTGGGCGGTGCTCTGGCTGTCCGCCGCGAGGAGATCGTCCCTGAGGGCCTCCACCGCCTTGACGGCTATGCTCGTGGCGCCCTGTATCTCGAGTCTCTTGATTCTTCGGGCAGTCTCGTCTATCTTGTCCAAAACTGTTCACCTGATAGATGCTTTACTTTGTTTTTAAGGCTTGGCTGTAGTTAAAAGCTACTATTTTTTTGGTTGACCGGTGTATTATTGGGGATAGCATAGATCATGACGGTTTTTTCGGTAACCTTTATAAGTCGCCAGATCGGAGATCGATACACGTTATGGGTAAAATACCCATGATTCTTCTTTGGTGATAACGGAAGAGATGAAAGAAAGGAAGGAAGAGATGGACTCACAGGACGAGACCAGCTGCCCCGTATGCGGCGGCACGAGGATAATCAGCGATAACTTGACTGGTGAGAGGGTCTGCGGCGACTGCGGTGTAGTTCTCACCGAGGCGGTGATGGACACGGGCCCAGAGTACAGGGCGTTCAACCTCCAGGAGTCAAAAGACCGGAGACGGACGGGCGCGGGGTACAGCTACAGTATATACGACAAGGGCCTCAGCACAGTCATCAAGGGTGACAGGGACGCCAAGGGTAATAGGCTCGACCAGGAGACCCGGAGACGCATGAGGCGCCTCCGGAGGCAGGACAACCGGAGCAAGGTCAACGAGACCCACACACGGAACCTCAGCATCGCCATGGCGG
>CAZQOX010000073.1:0-6057 GCA_964594895.1 uncultured Candidatus Bathyarchaeia archaeon | reverse complement strand
CGGCGATGACCGCCGGCTCCCCGATCTGCATGGTGGACCTGTAACGGTGACCCGCGGCCTCCTTGAGCCGTGGCTGGTGCCAAACCGTCTGGCCGTGGGAGCCGATGAGATCGATCTCCCCTGGGCCGAGCCCCGCCTCGCCTATTATGGCTTTGGCGGCGTCCGCGAACAGGTGCCCGACGAGCATGTTCAGCTCGGACGCCTCGCTGAGCCCCGAGGCGCCGTCCTTGAACAGGGCGAACAGCCTCTCACGGACCGCGGCGGGGTATGGATAAGTCCTGTAGGCGATGAGCCTGACCTCGGCGCCTACGCCTGTGCCGGTGATCTCCGTGACGGCTGCGGTGACGCCGTCTGCCGAGGTTCCCGACATGAGCCCCACGACGACGCGCGCACGCTTCCCGCGCAGCCTCTGGACGCGGTCGTACCCCATCACTCGGCGCCCCTGTACACCGTGTCGCCGCCCACTATGGCCTCCTTGACGTTGAACCTCCAGTCCATTATGGTGACGTCGGCGTCGGAGCCCTCCGCGAGCCTCCCCTTGCCTGGGGTCAGCCTCAGCACACGGGCCGGGGAGTGGGACGCCATCTGGACGGCCTCCGAGACCGAGAAACCGGCTTCCTCGACCATCACCCTGACCGCGTCGTTGAGCCTGATGGAGCTGCCGGCGATGACGCCATCGGGCAGCCTCACCAAGCCGTCCCTGAGCATCAATCGTCTGCCCCTGATGGTGTACTCGCCGTCGGGCAGCCCCGCGGGCTTTATGCTGTCTGATACGAGGACGGTCTTGGCTGGGCCCTTGCAGAGGACGGCGAGCCGCAGCGCGGCTGGGTGGACGTGTAGGCCGTCGGCGATGAGCTCAACGGAGACCCTTCCATCCGTCAATGCGGCGCCCAGTATCCCCGGCTCCCTGTGGTGGAGGCCCCTCATGCCGTTGTAGAGGTGGCTTATGTGGCTTAGGCCGTGGCCGAAGGCCTCCAGGGCGGTCTCGTAGTCTGCGTCCGTGTGCCCCGCCGAAGCCACCACCCCGTGGTCAGTCAACCAGCTTATAGCCGCCAGCGCCCCGGAGACCTCGGGGGCTAGGGTCATCATCTTCATCCAAGAGCCTGCGGCTTCGTGGAGCGCCGTGAGCTCTTCGGTGTCGGGGGCGCGTATGGAGTCGACTTGCTGGGCACCGCTTTTCTCCTCGCTCAGGTAAGGGCCCTCCAAGTGGAGCCCCAGCAGCTTTGCCCCGCCGAGCCCCGCCTCCGCGGCCTCGACGACGCGTTTCATGGATTCGAGCAGCTCTTTCCTGGGCGCCGTCTGTGTTGTCGCTAGGAACCCCGTCACGCCGCCGGCCGCCAAGTAGTTTGAGATGCCGTTCATGGCCTCGGGGGCGGCGTCCATGGCGTCGTACCCGGCTCCACCGTGGACGTGGACGTCGATGAGGCCCGGGCATATGAGGTCGTCGCCGTGGTCGAGCACCTCCCCATACGGATGCTTCCTCGGTCCGGCGTACAGCACTTTTCCGCCGGCGATCTCCACCTGGCCGTTGGATATGAGCTCTAGGGGGGTCACCACCGTGCCCCGTAAAGTGTACCCGCTCACCTAACGCCCTCCCCGTACAGCAGATGTTCGTCTCGCTCGTCCTTGAAACGCTCAAGCCCCGGCTCCCAAGACGCGACGATGTCCTCGACCGACACGCCCTTCTCCAGGCTATGCCTTAGGTCATCGGTCCCGGCGAGGAGGTCGAAGTGCCGCCTCTCCTCGTAGGTGGGCTCGTTGAACCCGAAGCTGCCCGCGTAACGGTTCATCAGCGTCTCCAGCAGGCGGAGGCCTGTCTCCACGGGCCCGAAAGAGTCACGGTCGGTCACGTGCAGCTGGACGCCGCCGCACCTCTCGTCCCTGTACCGCCAGAAGACGGGGGTGAAATAGCAGGCCCTGAACCCGACGCCGGGGAGGGCTAGGCCGTCGAGGGCGGACACCCATTCTCTGCCGTCTATCCATGGGGCTCCGAGGTACTCGAAGGGCCTGGTGGTGCCCCTGCCCTCCGACGCGTTGACGCCCTCGAAGAGGCAGGTCCCGGGGTACACCGTCGCGGTGTCCAGGGTGGGCAGGTTGGGGCTGGGCTGGACCCAGGGGAGCCCCGTCTCGTCGAACCACATGCCCCTGTCCCAGCCCGTCATCTCTACCACGCTGAGGTCGCACCCGATGCCCCGGTTGATGAACGACGCCAGCTCGCCCATGGTCAAGCCGTGGCGGACAGGGATCGGGTGCAGCCCGATGAAGGACTCGAAGCCAGGCTCAAGTATGTTCCCCTCGACGGCTTCCCCGTTCACCGGGTTGGGCCTGTCCAGGACGACCATGGAGACGCCGTTCTCCTCGGCGGCCTCCATGCAGTAAGTGAGTGTCGACACATAGGTGTAGAACCTTGCCCCACAGTCCTGGATGTCGAACACCATGGCGTCGACGCCGTCCAGCGTCTCCGGTGCGGGCTTTATGTTGTCGCCGTAGAGGCTGTACACGGGCAGACCCGTGTACCCGTCCACGTGGGACTCTACGCCCAGGGCGTCCTGTACGTCGCCCCTGGCCCCGTGCTCGGGGCCGAACGCAGCCACTAACTCGATCTCCCTGCTCGCGTGGAACGCGTCGAACGCAGACTCCAGGTTACGCGTCACCCCCGTGTGGTTGGTAACGAGGGCCACGGCCTGTGAGCCTAAGTGCTTCACCGGGTCCATGAGCAACGCGTCAAGCCCCGTCGTGACGCTCAAGGGGCCGGACCACCCCTGTCTGAGCGTGTGTGCTCGGCGATCATATCTTTGCGCCTCTTCGCTCCAGTATCTCCCTGAGCGACACCCACCCGTCGAGGGACGCCTTCGCCTCGTCCGGCGTCATGTCGGTCGACGCGAGGAGTATCGCCACGCGGACGTCTCCACCGGCTGCCTTGAGGAGGCTCTCGGCTTCGGCCCTGTCCACGCCCGTTATCTCGGTTAACATCCCTATGCTTCGGTCGACGAGCTTCCTGTTGCTGGCCTGGACCCCCACCATGTAGCCGTCGTGCACCAGCCCCAGCTTCACCATGGCGGCGGTGGTCATCATGTTCAGCACCATCTTCTGAGCCGTGCCGGCCTTCATCCTCGTCGAGCCGGCCACCACCTCGGGTCCCACCACGACCTCGATAGCGACGTCGACCAGCCCCGACAGAGGCGTATCCTTGTTATTAGTCACGCCGACGGTGCGGGCGCCAAGACTACCCGCGTACTCCACGGCGCCCAGCGCGTAAGGGGTGGAGCCGGACGCCGACACACCGACCACCAGGTCGAGCATCCCTAGACCCAGGCGAGCCAGATCCACTTCTGCGTCTTCCTCTTCATCCTCGGCGGCCTCCACCGACCCGAAGACCGCCTCGTCTCCCCCGGCGATGACGGCCTGGAAGCTCTCCGAAGGCAACCCGTATGTCGGCGGGATCTCCGCGGCCTCGATGACGCAGAGACGGCCGCTGGTGCCTGCGCCGACGAGGAATACGCGGCCGCCTCCCCTCAGCGTCGAGACCATCAGCTCTACGGCTCGCTCCACCTCGACCAGCTGTGACGCCACCGCGTCGGCTACGCGGGAGTCCTCGCCGTTGATTATCTCAAGCACCTCAGCCGTCGTCTTGGCGTCGATGCCCCGCGAACGGGGGTTCACCCTCTCAGACACCCTACTCATCGGCCTCACCTAGCCCCCTGTAGCTCTTCTCCACCCTCCTGAGCAGCGCCTCGTCTACGGTCACCCCGAGGGCCCTCAGGGCGAGGAGGCCGGAGCCCAGCAGCGGCGGCATCCGCGGCTTGATGAGCGCACATTCAGGGGCCTCACGCCTCACCACCTCCTCGAACGCGATTATGTATCCGCTGGCCTGCTTGAAGACCCCGCCGTTAAGGGACACGGGGAACTCGCCTGACATGCCCAGCCGCCTTATCACGGCGTTCGCCACGAACCCGAGCTCCGCGCCAGCCTCCGCCATCACCAGCGCCGCGGCTTCGTCGCCCTCGGCCTCGGCCTCCCTGACGAGGGGGACGAGGTACGCGATGTCCCTGGGCTCCCGGCCAGGCTCATAGACCCAGTCTATGATGTCCTCTATGCTTCCGAGCCCTAGGTGGCTGACTATCTTCTGTTTGAGCACGGTCTCGGGGCCTCTGCCGTCGTGGGCCTTGAGCGCGGCCATGATGGCTTTCAGGCCTATGGTGTAGCCGCTGCCCTCGTCCCCCAGCCTCCAGCCCCAGCCGCCGGCGCGCGCCGTCTCCCCCACACGGTTCGCCCCGTACGCTATGGAGCCGGTGCCAGCGATTACGACCACGCCGGACCTGCACCCCGTACCACCCGCGAGGGCCGAGGCGGCGTCCGAGACTATCGCGGTGTCCCCATATGAACCGGGTAAACCATCGAGGAGCTCCCGTCTCAGCCTGGACCTGTCTGTGCCGGCGACGCCTAGCCTGCTGGCGAGGAACTCGTTTACACCGCACTTGGAGGATGCCTTATCCACAGCCTCGTGGATGTGAGCCAGAGCCCTCTCCGCGCCTGTGGTGACGGGGTTGGACGGCCCCGCCCTCGCTGTGGCGAGTACCTCGCCCTCGGTGGATATTATGACGCTTCGCGTCGCGGAGCCGCCGCCGTCTACGCCTAGAACGTGTCCCTTGGGCACCGGGTTTCACTGATCCTTTGGCGTGTCTAGGGCTTAAAACGTCTGTTGTGCGAGCCTCTCGCCTCGGCGCACCTCGGCGCCGTCTCCCTGGGCCCACCGGGATATTAGCTGGAGCTTCTCCTCGTACCGCCTGTCCAGCAGCCAGTAGTGGCACCAGTCGTCGCGGCCCCGGATGCCGCGGCCGAGGCTCTGGTTCGCTGCCCTGTACGCGTCCATGGTGTACCACCTGTTCCCGAGGCCCCGCCTCAGCCCGTTGTAGTACCCTATCTGGGCCTTGACGAGGGGGTCGCCGTAGTTGGCGTAGGGGACGCCCACCAGCACGATGCCTCTGGCCTGGTCGCCGGGGAAGTTGCTTCCCTCGCTGTTCCTGCCCCTGAAGACGCAGCTGAGGACGGCGCCGCCGACGCCCACCGCCATCCTCTTGTACCTCGCCACCACGTCCCTGTTACGCTTGGCGTCCGTGCCCTCCCTGAATAGCTGCTTACCGCCCAGGTAGAGCCTGCCTCCCCGGCCCTTCGCGATCCCCTTGGACGCCCAGGCGTCCAGGCAGGTGTTCATGAAGCCCCGCTGGGTGAAGAAGAGTAGGACGCCCTGATCCACGGTCTCCACGGCCCTGGACACGGCCTCGCCCATGCGGGCGACCATCTCGTCTGTGCGTTCACGGTAGGCGGTGGTCACCCCGGTCTCGACGACCATCCTTATCCGTTTGCTCTTCTGTATGCTGGGGTACGACCTCTGGACGGCGTCTCCGAGGCCGAGTATCTCGCTGAACGTGTCAAGGGGGCTGAGTGTGCCGCTCATGACTATGGCTCCGCTGGCCGCCTCAACCACGGGCACAACGGCTAGGCTCGGGTCCAGGCACCTGTACTCTATCACCGGCGCCCCGTAGTAGCTCCGGGTGTAGACGCCTACGTACTTGTCCTTGACGCTCGTCTGGAGGAGCCCGAAGAACCCGAGGAGCCCGTTGAGGTACGAGACGGGCGGGTTCCCGCCCTGCATCTTCTTCGCCCTGACAGTTTCAACGAAGACAGAGTGGCCGTCGATGAACGCGTCTACGGTCACCCCGAGGGCCAGCTCCAGGTCCCGTTGAAGCGTCTCCGGCGACACGAGGCGAGGCTTACCCTTGTCGCTTCTGAGGAGGTGCTCGCCGAGGCGCTCGATGAACCGCGGCGACTCCCCGATGAGCTTCAGCTCCTCCGCGGCCGCGCTCAACCCCCGCTCAGTCATCGTGTCGCTGAGTATCTCCTGGCCCACCTGGTCTATGTTGTGGCCCTCGTCGAGGACCAGCACACGGCCCTCCAGGTCGAGCCCTGTGGTGAGCCTGATCATGGGGTTGAATATGTAGGGGTAGGGCGCCACCACCACCCTGGACTCCTTCATCATGCGCCTGGCGAGGTAGT
>CAZQOX010000072.1:2224-6085 GCA_964594895.1 uncultured Candidatus Bathyarchaeia archaeon | reverse complement strand
GGATGGAGATAAACAGGTTCCGCGACAAGGAGCACTACCAGCGGGTGGCCTCCACTCTCAACGACGATCCACGGATAAGCCAGTTATTCGTAGAGTTTCAGAAGCTCCTCGGCGACGCAGAGTACGAGCCAGACAAGAAAGAGTACTTCCACGTGTTCTAGTCTAGACCGAGGAAGCCCCTGATCTCGGCCCAGGCGCACTGCACGATTCCCCTACTGCAGTTCTGGTCGTCCGGGCAGCAGCCTCGGTTGAACACGAGATAGAGGGCCAACCCCGTCATCGCTGCGACTATCTTTATGCTGGCTATCATTTCAGTCTCCGATGAATCCAGATGACGATGTTATAAACACTCCTCAAACTCTTTACTGTCGAGCATTGATCCAATCTGAGTTCATAGCATCGGTTTTCAAGGGAAGCCGCTAGCCCTCAGCGTCATGAGGGCCACTTGACCACGCCAATTTTTAAGCAGATGCGCTGTTACGTTCTCTGGTTCACATGAGTGAGGACAAGCTCCCCGGGTACCGCGGAGAACTGCGTTCGGCCCTCGAACGGGTGGGGGCCGAGATAGGCGACAGGCTGGAGGTGACCATAGACAGCCAGCGGTACACGGGGAGCCTGATGCCCCGCGTCGAGAGCTACGACGACTGGCACCTCATACTCAAGCTCAAGTCGGGGTACAACATCGGCCTCGCCCACAGCGACGGTGTGAAGATAAAGAAGGTGGGCGTGGCGGAGAAGCCCGAGTTCAGGCCCCCGCCCCTCCCCGAGGCCGAGCCGGGTCTACCCAGGGTGAGCATCGTCAGCACAGGCGGCACCATCGCGAGCAGGGTGGACTACGTCACGGGCGGCGTCGTCTCGGCGATGACCAGCCGCGACCTCCTGGGCATAGTGCCCGAGCTGGTCGAGGTAGCCGACGTGGACGCGGACATCCTCTACAGCGTGTTCAGCGAGGACCTCACCCACAGGGAGTGGGAGGGCATGGCCAAGCGGGCGTACGACAAGATCAACGCAGGCGCCGACGGCGTCATAATCACCCACGGCACCGACACCATGGGCTACAGCGCCGCGGCCCTCAGCTTCGCGCTGCAGGACCTGCCTGTCCCCGTGATATTCGTCGGCAGCCAACGCAGCAGCGACAGGCCCAGCAGCGACAACGCCACCAACCTCATAGGCGGCGTCTACACGGCGGCGTACGCCCCGTTCGCCGAGGTGGTGGTGGGGCTCCACGAGACCACGTCGGACAACAGCATCGTTTACCTCAGGGGAACAAAGGTCAGGAAGTGCCACACCAGCAGCAGGTACGCCTTCCAGCCCGTGAACGACTGGCCCATCGCCCGCTACATAGACGGCGAGCTGGAGATGATCAACGACAGGTACAGGCCCCGGCAGCCCAGCGAGCCCAGGCTGCTGAACAGCTTCAGCGACAAGGTCAGCCTCGTCAAGTTCCACCCAGACTTCGACCCTGCGCTCCTCGACTGGCTCATCGACGACGGCGTCAGGGGCATCGTCATCGAGGCGACCGGCCTCGGCCAGGTGTGTAAGGACCTGTGGCCGGCCATCGACAGGGCGCGGAAGGAGGACGTCATCGTGGGCATAACGAGCCAGTGCATCTGGGGGCGCGTCCACCTCAGCGTCTACAGCCACGGCCGCGAGCTGGTGGACAGGGGCGCCGTGCCGCTGGAGGACATGCACCCAGAGACGGCGTACGTGAAGCTCAAGTGGTGCCTCGGCCAGACCGACGACACGGAGGAGGCGAAGAGGCTGCTCCTCACCGATCTCGTGGGCGAGTTCAACCCGCGGACGCCGTACCTGGAGGGAGCGCGCTGATGGACTACATGAAGCTGGGGCTCACAGTCGGCATCGAGATCCATCAAGAGCTCGCCACGAGGCACAAGCTGTTCTGCTCGTGCCCGCCGCGGCTCAGCGACAAGGAGCCCGACTACTTCTTCACGCGGAAGCTCAGGCCCAGCCAGAGCGAGCTCGGCGAGGTGGACCCAGCCGCCCTCTTCGAGTTCCTCAAAGGAAAGACCATCGTATACCAGGGCGGCCACGACACCAACTGCCTCGTCGAGATGGACGAGGAGCCGCCGGGCCCCCTCGACCCAGAGGCTCTAGACGTATCCCTCACGTTTTCCCTCATGACCGACAGTGTACCAGTGGACGAGGTCCAGGTGATGAGGAAGACCGTCGTGGACGGCAGCAACACCGGCGGGTTCCAGCGGACCAGCGTCGTCAGCCTCGGAGGAGCCGTAGAAGTCGAAGGCAAGACATACCACCTGGAGCAGGTCGCGGTGGAGGAGGACGCGGCGAGGAAGATAGCCGAGGAGGGGGACACCATAACGTACCGCCTGGACCGGCTGGGCATCCCCCTCATAGAGATAACGACTGCCCCCGAGATGCATACGCCGGAGGAGGCGTACTGGGTAGCGGCCCGGATAGGGGCACTCCTCAGGGCCACCGGGATGGTGCGCAGGGGGCTCGGCACCATCAGGCAGGACGTCAACGTGAGCATCCGCGGGGGCGCCATCATCGAGATCAAGGGAGTCCAGGACCTGAACCTGCTGCCAACCATAGCCGAGTACGAGGCACGGCGACAGGCCACGCTCATCGAGATAGCCGGGGAACTGAAGAGGAGGGGCGTCACGCCGGGGGTTCTCAGGCAAGAGGCAGCGGACGTTTCGGATATCTTCAAGGGAACCGGGTCCAAGATACTCGGCGCCGCCCTGAAGAGAGGCGGCAGGGTCATGGCCGTCAAGCTCCCCGGGTTCGGCGGCCTCACCGGGCGGGAGCTCTGCCCAGGCAGAAGGCTGGGCACCGAGCTGAGCGACCACGCCAAGTTCGGGGGCGGCGTCAAGGGCATTTTCCACACCGACGAGCTGCCGGGCTACAGCATAACGGTTGAGGAGGTGCAAGCCCTCAGGGAGAGGATGGGCGCTGGGGAGGCCGACGCCGTGGTCGTCGTCGCCGACGAGGAGAGTAAATGCGTCTCCGCCTTAAAGGCGGTGGTTGACCGAGCCGAGCAGGCTCTGAACGGTGTACCCGAGGAGACGCGTTCCGCGAACCCTGATGGGACGACGAGGTACACGAGGCCGAGGCCAGGCGCCGCCCGCATGTACCCCGAGACCGACGTCAAGCCCGTACAGGTGACCCCCGAGAGGCTGGAGGGGCTGAGGGCGGCGCTCCCCGAGATGCCTGAGGTCAGGCTCAGCCGGTTCATGAAGGATTACTCCCTCAACGAGAAGCTTGCGACCCAAGTGGTCGACTCCGATTACACTGGGCTGTTCGAGGAGCTCGCCAGTGAGGGGCACTCGACGACGCTGCTGGCGGTGACCCTGACGGAGGACCTCACGAGGCTCAGACGCGACGGGGTGCCCGTCGAGAGGCTCGGCGACGAGGCTCTGCGTGACGCGTTCACTCTGGTCGAGATGGGCGCCGCGACGAAGGAGTCTCTGCCCGACGTGCTGGCGTGGCTCGCGGAGAACCGAGGCAAGAAGGCAACGAAAGCCGTGTCCGCGCTGGGCCTCGGCATGATGACCACCGATGAGCTCACCGAGTTTGTTAACGGCGTCGTAGAGGAGAAGGCTGATCTGGTGGCCGAGCGCGGCATGAGAGCCATGGGGCCGCTGATGGGCGTCGTCATGGGTCAGGTGCGTGGAAGAGCCAACCCCCAGGAAGTACAGAGGCTTCTGCAGTCAGCCCTCAAGGCCAAACAGGGCTGACACCCCCCACATAAGTATTATAAACGGTCTTAGAGACTATTATGATGCCGGAGTGCATGTGATTTTATGCCTGAGCCCGCCTTCCGCCTAAAGGTACGCATCGGCGACATGGAGGTGGAGCTAGGCGGGGAGAGGGAGGAGG
>CAZQOX010000072.1:0-2124 GCA_964594895.1 uncultured Candidatus Bathyarchaeia archaeon | reverse complement strand
CTAAAGGTACGCATCGGCGACATGGAGGTGGAGCTAGGCGGGGAGAGGGAGGAGGTCCTCGAGACGCTGGAGGACCTAGACCTCATCATAGACAAGGTCTCCAAGGCCTTCAACGCCGAGCTGCCCACGGGGAAGCGCACCCAGAAGAAGGGGAAGAAGGAGAGCCAGGTGAAGAAGTTCCCCAACATAGACCGCACGAGCCAGTGCAGCGAGGCCGTGGAGAGCCTGCTCGCGACCGATTGGGGTAAGACGCCGAGGGCCATCGGCGAGCTCAGGGAGGCGATGGAGGCTAACGCCATATTCTTCCCCAAGACCACCCTCAGCGGCGTCCTGGTGTGGATGGTGAAGAAGGGAACCCTCCGCAGATGGAAGGACAAGAAGCGGGGCTACCAATACGTCCTCAACAGGCAGGAGGGAGAGTGACGCCGCGGCTCAAGGTCAACATCAAGACCAGCTACGGCTCCGTTGAGGTGAGCGGCGAGTCCCCTGAGGAGGTGCTAGAAGGCCTCGGGTGGCTCACAAATGAACTCGTCTCGCAGATCAACGAGAGAGCCTCAGAGGCCGCCGCCTCCGAGGCCGAGGACAGCCTTAACGGCATCATAAGGGTCGACCTCGAAGGCCCCACGATCGTCACCCTCGAGGAGCTGTCCCACTACGAGGCCATCGGGCTCATCCTCTACGCATTGAAGAACCACGAGGCCGCAAGCAGACTGATCAGGGAGCGTCTCGTGTCGAGCGGCAAGAAGGTGACCCTCGCCGCGAGGCTCCACGAGATGAGGAACCGTGGCACCGTCTTCAAGCCAGACAGCAAGGGAAGCCTGTACAAGCTCACTGCCAAGGGCGTCAAGTGGATCGAGGAAGACGTGTTACGGCGGCTCCGTGACACGGATTAGCTACTTGTTCCTCTTCTCATAGTCCCGGTAGAGCTCTGTAGTCACCATGAGGAGGGAGAGCAGTATCTTCCTGCTGTCGCACATGTAGGTGCGCTCCCTGAACATGTTACGCTGTATCAACTCCTTGTCCAGCAGCTTCGCCACCGCCCTCTCCGTTGCCTTGGGGGTCAAATCCAGCTCACCCGAGAGTTCCTTGACTGTCATCGTCTTACCTGTCTCGAGAAGGTGGTGGAATACCATCAACTGGCTCGGGGCTCGATGCAGGTTCAAAAGGTTTTCAGTGAGTTCGTTAAACTGCCCCAGCGGTTCCTCGGACATCTCTTTCACACCCATTTTCCCCTGCCGCACTTTAAGGGAATTGGTTGAAACCTAGGTTAACCACTTTTTATGTCTTCACCACATGAAAAGACCGGGGAGACATGTGAAAGTGGACGGAGAAGCCGTTGCGTATTCTAAACCAGTGTTCAAGCCTTGAACAGCTTCATCAGCACGTCGTAGGACGTGGTGGATGCAACGTAGCCCTCGCTCGTGTTCTCCACGAGCTTCTTCTTCTTAAGCTCCGCGAGCCTAGCCCTGACGCTGCTGCTGTTCACCCCCAGCTCCCTCGCTATGTCGATGGGCTTCATGGCCCTGTCCTTGAATGTGAGGTAAACCAGTATCTTGAAGGCCGAGGTCTCGGTGTCGAGCTCCTTGAGCGCCTTCTCCATCTTTAAGCCTCGAAGTACTGTATCAGGAGCTCCTTGAGTATGGGCCCCAGCTTGTATCTGTACACTCCCCGGCTCACCCTCTCCACGAGCTCCTTGTTGTTGAGGTTGAAAAGCGCGATGTTCACGGCGTTGACGGTGAGCCCCAGCTTCCCGGCTATCTCCTGCGAGGACATGGGTTCACTGTTCACGACGAGGCAGAGGAAGACTTCTCTTTGGCTGTCCGCCCTCTTAAGCCCCTCAAGCTCCTCGGAACCCACTGCCGGACCCCCCGGACTCTACTTGCCGACTGAGTATAAATGTGAGACGATGTCCGTGAAAGGAACCAATGATCTGTAGCTCCCGTCACCGAGCTGCTCGACGTACCCCTTGTCTAACAGCGTCCGCAGGGCAGGCCTGACGCTTCCAGGGGACATCCTGGTCTCCTCTGAGATGTCCACAGGGCTGGATGGCCCCCTGAAGGCCAGGTAGGTGAGGACCTTGAACTGCACCGTCGAAGGGGAGACTTCTTTCAGAACCTGATCAAG
>CAZQOX010000071.1:0-6137 GCA_964594895.1 uncultured Candidatus Bathyarchaeia archaeon | reverse complement strand
GCGTCGTGATGGCCCACAACCACCCCACGGTGATGCTGAACACGCCCCTCGGCATTAGGGTGACTGAGAGGGCTTGGGTGAGGGGCAGATGCGACCCCGAGAGCCTGGCGAAGGCGTTCCTGGAGCAGGACAACGTTAAGACGGAGGGTGACCCGCTTGAGGCGTTCAGGGAGAACTACCTCGTCGAGCCGGGCAGCCCCGAGATCATCATAATGCCTATGTTCAACGACCTCCTGGGCGGGCTGCCGGTGAACACGGAGTCACCCAAGAGCCTCCTGGGCCCCCTCTTCAGGACCGACGCCGTTAACATGGACGACTTCGACGTCTACACCCTCGACGGCACCTACGTAGGCAAGGTGGGGTTCCTGAGGCGTAGGCTGGAGTCAGGGTAGTGTGTAGGATGCGGCTACACACTTGATCTTTTACAGGCAGCCAACTATCCATAACCAAGCCCTTGTGTGTTACCGGGGCCAAGCCAAGCGAGTATTGCCATTGGGACCCGCATCAGGGTCCTTCCTTCCCCATATCCTTCCTGTATGCTTCGACGCACATGTGGCATCGGCTCACATACGAACCATCGGGTTGACGGCCCCCCGTCTCGTAGATCATCCGCAGCCTAGGGTTCAGCCAAGCGTTCTCTAGCGTCTCGCGTAGGCTCTCCTCCTCGAGGTTCCCGATGACGGCGTCTCCTCGAGCCCCGAGGGGGCCGCAGCACGGCATCACGTCGCCGTTGGGCCGCACGCCGATGTCTGTGAGCAACTGTCTACATGGTTCACTCTCGACGTGCGCGGGTCTCAACTCATGTCTGGATGTTTTTTCGCCGCGTCCAACGGGGGTGAAGTGCGTCTCCATGGCGAGGGCGCTGGGGTTCGGCACCCTCTCACCGCCGAGCACCTGGATGTTGGGGTCCTCCAATATCTCCCCGATCCTGTCGGCGGTGATGGAGCTGCCCTTTTTGACGGCGATCATCAACACAGGCTTCAGCCCAAGCCACTTGGCTGCCTCGTAGCAGTTCCTCACCCGCTCCAGGGGTATGCATTCCTGGTGGAAGTCGTCGACGCTCATGTTCAGGGTGTCCAGCCCGGCGTCCTTGAGAGGCGACAGGAGCTCAAGGGCTCTTTTTCTGGTGGTCGCCCAGTTACAGTTGGTGACTGCCTCGTTGAGCATCTCCATGCTTGAGGCGTGCGCCGTGAGGCGCCGGAGGAGGCCGTAGACGAGGAAGGGCTCGCCTCCGGTGAAGCTCACCCAGCTGGCGCCGTTGGCCGCGGCCTCGTCGACGTACCTTTTAGCCTGTTCGATCGTCATGGAGTCCTCCCTGTCGGGGGATGAGCTGAACCAGCAGTGGCGGCACGCTGCGTCGCATCTCTCGGTCAGGAGCAGCCCGACGCGGAAAAGAGGAGGGTTGGTCATCTCGGCTACTTCAGATCGGCCAGGGTCTCCTCGATGAGCGTGTTGGCCTGGACGAAGCCCTCCTCGACGATGTTCCTCTGCCTGAGCAGGTGGTTCTTGAGGAGCTTGAACTCGTGGCTCTGGTGCAGCGTCATGTTCGCCAGGTCTACGATCCCTGATATCCTCGGGAAAGGCTGGGCGCCGAAGGTCTCCATCGTCGTCTGCTCGCTGGGCCCCGCGTTGCTGTGGGCGACGGGGTTGACGTGCCGGGAAACCCAGATGAGGGCGGTGTTAAGCTCCTTGGTCTCGTCCGAGGACAGCTTACCGGCCTTAGCCTCGATGGCCTTCTCCAGCTCGGCGCTGAGAGCCGCGAACTCCTCCGCCCTCTCTATTACCGGGTGGAGGTTGAAGTAGCCTTTCACCTTCTCGGCTTTGCCCTGCATCTCCTTGAGTATCTCGACCATCCGCTCAGCGTAGGCTGTGAAGTTGAAGGGCAGCACCGGGCTGTTGGTCATCCTGACGATGAACCCGAGCTCGGCCTTCACGTCCATCTCCAGCACGTCGACGTCCCCGTGGTCCATAGTCGCGAAGGGCGTGTGCCACCACCACCCTCCGCCGCTGTAGTTTACGTGTGGATCATAGTCCTCGGGCGGCCTGCTTGTGGTGACGCTTACGTGAGGCATACCTGTGCCCCAGAAGCTGCCGTCACCCGCCCGGGTCGCCCAGCGGAGGTTCTCCACCTTGTGGCCCTGCACCGCCTCTATGGTGTCCTGGGCGGCGTCCATGACCTCCGTCACCTGTACGGCCCTGAACCCGGTTGCCCCCTCCGTGCCCGGGCTGTCGATGTTGAGGCTGCAGAAGCATTGGTGCCTCAGCTCGTGCCACATGGCGTCGTTGTACCACGTGGAGCCGGCGTAGCGCCCTATCTCGTGGCCCGGCCAGATCGCTATCCTGATGCTACGCCTGAGCTTGTCCCCGTGCTTGCTGAATAGACTAGCCAGCTCAAGGATGGCTACGTCCCCCGAGAGGTTGTCCACGACGCCGGGGCTGAAGGGAGGGTTGTCCACGTGGGCGTTGACGAGGATGAACTTCTCCGGCTCCAGCGTGCCCTTGATCTCGGTCTCCAGAAGGCGGAGCGTCTTCCACCCGGTGTCCATGACGCTGACTATGTGTGCCTTAACGCCTCCCTGCTTGACCAGCTTCCTGAGGGCCTGGCCGTCCCTGTTGCTGATGTGGAGGACGGCTGGGATTGTCTGTATCTGGCCGATGTTTTCCGGGGTCGGGTTACCGCTTACACTGAAGTCGGCTCTCTGGTGGACCACGGTGGGCATGTAGTCGTCCTGCTCGATTACTATGAGCCCCTTGAGGCCCATGTTCTGGAGCCGTAGCAGGAAGCCGTTCCTCAGCCCCATCCAGTCGCCGCTTGTCTTCTGCTCGCAGAGCACCACCTTGTCCTTACAGTCCGCGTAGCCAAGCTCCTCCGGCGGGATGTAGATCACTTCGGCCTCGAAGCCTTCAGGGGTGGTGGTGCCCACCTGTCTGTAGGGCGTGGTCTGGATCTCCATCTCGACCGGGTGGGTTATCCTGAGGCGGCTGTACTGGGGGTCGCTGAGGTACGCCTCGAACTCGTGTATCCTAGTCTCGAGGCCATACTCCTCGAACTTCTGTTTCATGAACTGGATGGCCTGCCTCTCCTCGGGGCTACCAGCGTGCATGGGGGCGAACTCCATCATCTCCTCCCAGTTCGCCTGCATCCGCCCCTTGTCGACGCCCTTCTCCAGCTCCTTGATTAGCCTCTTCGTCTCATCTGTGAGTAAAATCAACTTGAATCAAATGGATAGAATCGTGGGGAAGTATAACACTTACCCGGAGATGGAGCCTGTGCGAGTTTCTCTGCACATCAGCCTGATGGATGCTTGAAGGAAACTATAATATGCTAAATGGTACATTAAGGCATATGGATATGACAAATGTGTCATAAATGTTATAGATTCGTGGATCATATATCTAATTCTCAGGTAACCTGATGAATCCATGCAGAACCTGCCTGAAAAGTTTTGGAGACAGCCTTTGCGCGGATCTTGGGCACTGTGTCTGGGAAGGTTCGAACGAGAAGCCTAATTTGGATGTCTCCGAATACGTTGTCGCCGACGCAGAAAAGACGCCTAAGATAGTTTTCTTCTGAAACCCCTTTTTTTCCCTGAATATGCGGTGGTGGGACCGCCCGGATTCGAACCGGGGATCACGCGGACCCGAACCGCGTATCGTACCAAGCTTGACCACGGTCCCAGCGGATTAAGACCGACGCGCCAAGCCTTAAAAAAGGTTCTCAACGGGGGCTAGACGCTAGGCCTCTATGACCGCGTCCCTCACGGTCATGTTCAGCACGGTCTCGGCGATGTCCGTGCCGTACTCAGCGGTACGGAGGATGCTCTCCACGATCATCCTGAGGGCCGGCACCTCCTCCGGCAGAGCATGCTTAACTATCTTGTATAGGACCTCCGTCTCCTGTTGACGGATCTGCTGAGCCTCAATTAGCACCTTGTCCGCCTCGGCGTAGTCCTCATCGAAGACCGCGTTCATTGCGTTCTCGAAAATCCCTAGCGCGAACTCGCTGAGCTTCTGGAGCTCCTGAAGTATCTCTGGGTTCACGATGCTGAGGGTGAGCTCGAGCCTGTTGTGGGCGATGTTCACGGCGTGGTCGGCCATACGCTCGACGGACTTGGTTATGAGCCTGTACCCTAGGCACTCCCTGGGCGACTTGAGGCCGCTCTCCTTGAGTATGTGCCCGTCGGTCACGGCTACCTTGAGGAGCCTTATGATATAGAGGTTGAACCTGTCCACCTCGTCGTCCATGGCGATGATCTCCCGCGCCAGCGTGGACTCCTCCGTGCCCAGCGCGGTAATCGCGTCCCTGTGCATGGCGGCGGCGATGACGCTCATACGCCTCAACGCGTCCTTGACGGATAGCTCGGCGTAGCTGAGCAGCACCTGGAGCGTCAGATCCTGGGGCAGGTCTGAGAGGATCTCGGTGCCCACCAGCTTCTTGCGGGTGAAGTCCTTTACTGCGAACCTCTGGGCGCTGTCGATCCTCTGATGGCTGGTCCTCAGCTGCACTATGTTGTAGCCTATGAGGTAGGCGGAGACGACTCTTCGTACTATGCTCTCGGGTGTGTCTTCCTGTTTCGGGTTGATGATGACTCTGCGTGTGCTGTCCCCGGCCTCGGCTCCCTGGGGCTGTATGCAGAGCGTGAGGTCGTCCTTCTGGTTTATCTGTACCACGCTTCCCTTCTGTAGCCCCATCTGCTCCACCCAAGCCTTGGGCAGCGATATGATGTAGGTTGAGCCGCCTGTCACCTGCACCTTCCGTAGTTCCTCGCCTGAACTGCTGCTCGTCAATGTTGTTTCACTTGACTTTACATCACAGCCGGTAGCAAATATATTTATCGAGAATATTGGGTGACGACGCTATAAATAATATCAATATATAGATATATTGTCATATCATACTCTAAATTCGTTTCTTTATATTATGTAAGTAATCTATTTATTCAAATCTTCCAACAAGGCGCGGCTACCAGCGGATTCGCAGGCGGCCTAGACAGACCCGGGGGGTTTAACCGCCTATAAGTGTGGAGAATATATTATCGAAGAAAGCCAGGATGCGGACGATTAAACGGTATAAGAAGCCGGGCTTGTCGACCGTCAACGTGTATGTTTCCTCTGAGACGTTTCCGTTGACATCGTTGACTGAGACCGTTACCGTGTGGACGCCGTTGGGAACCTCCGACACATCAAGCAGGTAAGTCACCAACTCGTTCTTCGTATCGTTGAAACTACGGGATTCAACGGTCTCTCCGTCTAACAGCACCTCGGCCCTAGATAGCCCAACGTTATCGGCGGCGATGAACCGCAGATCATAGTCATTATAGAGGGTCAGGTTCTCATAAAAGCTGGTTGAGGCGATCACCGGCGGCAGCGTGTCGGTCCCGACTGTGATCGTCTCGGTTGCGAGGTTCTCCCTCTCGTCGAAGGCGTAGACGGTGATGTTATACATGCCCTCCTCGAAGGGCAGATCGAGGGAGTAGCAGAACTCGGCCTCAGACCCATATATCTGCTCGGACTCGTAGAGGACCTCCCCCACAGAGCCGTTGAAGTAGTCAACGCCATGCCTCTCCGCTACAAGGTATGTTTTTGTGAGGCCCAGGTTGTCGCTCACCGTCCACCTCAGCTCAAGATGCATACCAGGTTCCAAGCATTCCGTGTCTTCGCCCAAGTGGTCTAGCCAGATTTCAGGCGGCTCCGTGTCCTCCCATATGGCCATCCTTAGCTCTGCCTCTGGGGGCAGAGGGCTCTGCAGCGGATAGCCTCTCAGCGGAGGCTCCGTGACCTCGATTCCGAGGGATCTGTAAATCGTCGCGGCTATGTCGGGAATGAAGAGCCGTGTCTCGTTCACGTTGGCTTCGAGCCTGAGGTCGTTGGAGACCAGCCATGTGAGCGGCTCATGGGGATGCTCGAAGCCGTTCTCAAGGAAGCCGTGGTCCGTGGTGACGTAGACCAGCGTCTCGTCCATTATGCCATACTCCTCCAGCTTGTCGAGGATGAGGCCGAGGTATCTGTCGCACCGCAGCCCGCCCTCGTGGTACTCCGGGCTGTTCTCTCCGTAGATGTGGCCAAGCTTGTCGGGCTCCTTCGTGTGGAAGAAGGCGACGAAGTGGTCTTCGTGGTGGTCGTCGATGAACCTCAGG
>CAZQOX010000070.1:0-6255 GCA_964594895.1 uncultured Candidatus Bathyarchaeia archaeon | reverse complement strand
CGCTCTGCTCGATGTGGTTCATCTCGCCGCAGACGGAGCACCTGAACGTCGCCTTCACGACGAGGGGCGTGACGCTGCTGGCGCGGACGATGATGCCGCGGGCCATGATCAGGCGGCCGATGTGGTCGGCGCCTATGCGGCGGAGAGGCGTCTCTGCGGGCAGGTTCCTGTACCTGACGTTGACCCTGTCCAAGCTCTCGGCGTAGATGGGGTCCCTGTTGCGGAGCTTGCTCCTGACCACGGACTCGAAGATGGGCGTGAGGCTCTCGGGGTCGTCCAGTATGACGCGGGCCAGCTCCATGTCGAAGGTGTAGACGTCGGTGAAGTCGACGATGAGGCTCTTG
The DNA here is from genome assembly GCA_964594895.1 of uncultured Candidatus Bathyarchaeia archaeon. Taxonomy (GTDB): domain Archaea; phylum Thermoproteota; class Bathyarchaeia; order TCS64; family TCS64; genus RBG-16-57-9. Next base: position 5,911 of record CAZQOX010000070.1, on the reverse strand, counting down.
GTGCCCCTGACGGGCATCTCTGCGACGGCTTGGTCGTACTTGTACCGCTCCTCGGCGTCCATGAAGTCCTCTATGAACCGGGTGAAGGCTTCCTCGAACGTGTCCTGCCGGGCCATCTACTCCTCCCCTACCTCACGCATGGTGTCACGCCATTCTGTGATGATTCGGTGAATGTTCTGGTATAAGTCGGCCTCATCTTTCGATAGCAGAGAGACAGATGAATCTGCCTCCGACGACGCTAACCTCATGACGCGGCCGATCCTGGACTCCAGTATCTCCCTGTACCGGGCCCTCATCCTGTTGAGCTGGGCAGCCTTCTCAGGGTCGCCCCTGGCTTGGATGAAGCTCTGGTAGGCCCGCTCGTAGAAGTCCTCGGGTAGCTGGCTGGGCGGCCCAGCTGGGTTGATGCGCTCCTTGAAGTGGACCTGGGTCCACTCCGTCTGGGTGATCGCCGGCTCGGAGTACTCGGCGAGGCCGGCCTCCACCAGCTCCTGGGCGACCCAGAACCAAGTCACGAACTCGTGGCCCTCCTGCACCTCGGGGAGGTCCATCCCAGGCGTCTGTATCCGCGGAAGCTTCTTCAGCGCCCTTAGCTTTACCTCTGCGTTCTCGTAATTCATATGGGCTACCCGAAAATGGTGAGTTATTCGTTGACAAACATATAGAACTATTCTGGCAGCTGATGAGAGAGTCAAGATGGTTTAAAACCCACGGCCCCAAATGAAGAGGGATGCAGTCCACATTGGGCGACCACCCGGGCGTAGAAGCCATGGCGGAGAAGGTCAGGAGCCTCACCAGGAACCCCCGGGTGAGGAAGATGGTGGAGGACCGCATGGACGAGTTCAGGCGCGTCCACCTGATGGACAGCCAGAAGTGGTACGAGGAACTCGTCTACTGCCTGCTCACGGCCTACAGCAGCGCGTCGATGGGACAGCGCTGCGTAGACGCCCTCCACGGCGGCGCCCTCATGGAAGGCAGCGTCGAGGACGTCAGGGCGTGCCTCGTCGAGGAGGGGCACAGGTTCGCTAACCGGCGAGCCGAGTACATCTACGACACAAGGGGGCTGGCCCCCAGGATCAAAGACCTCATCCAGGGCTTCGACGACCCCATGGACGCCCGGGAGTGGCTCGTCAAGAACGTCAAGGGCCTCGGCTGGAAGGAGGCGAGCCACTACCTGCGCAACGTGGGGTACTTCGGCCTCGCCATCATAGACCGTCACATCCTCAGCAACATGGTGGAGCACGGCCTCGTCACCGAGGAGGAGTCCAGGAAGGGGCTCACCGAGAGACGGTACCACGCCTACGAGGGCGTCCTCGAGAAGGTGGCGCGGCGGCTCGGCATGGCCCCCGGCGAGCTGGACCTCTACCTCTGGTACCGGAAGACCGGCAAGGTGCTGAAGTAGATTCATATCTCCACGGCCCACCGTATTTGTGGGTGCCCCGTTTTGAAGGTCAAGGTAGACGGCGAGACCAGGGAACTCTACACCCTCTGGCGCGAGGGAGACACCGTGAAGATGATCGACCAGAGGAAGCTGCCCCACCGGTTCGAGATCGCCGGCTTCGGCGACCACCGAGCCACCGCGGCGGCTATAAAGGACATGGTCTGCAGGGGAGCCGGAGCCGTGGGCTGCGCCGCCGGCTACGCCATGGCCCAGGCCGCGCTGGAGGCCAAGGACGAGCCTCTCCGAGAGTTCCTCGCCTACATGGAGGAGGCGGCGGAGACGGTCCGAGGGACGAGGCCCACCGCCGTGAACCTCTTCCACGCCGTCGAGCGTTGCCTCCAAGCCTGCAGTGAGGGCTCCGTGATGGAGCGCGTCGAGAAAGTGCTGTGCGAGGCTGACAGGATAGCGGAGGACGACCTCGATGCGTCAAGGAGGATGGGTGAGATCGGCGCCGAGCTCATAATGGACGGCTGCAGGGTGCTGACCCACTGCAACGCGGGGGCGCTGGCGTTCATAGACTACGGCACCGCGCTGAGCCCCGTCAGGGTGGCCCACGGGCAGGGCAAGAAGGTGTTCGTCTGGGTCGACGAGACCCGGCCCCGCTGCCAAGGCTCCAGGCTCACCGCGTGGGAGATGGAGCAGGAGGGCATACCCTACGCCATCATAGTGGACAACGCGGCGGGCTACTACATGAGGCGCGGCGAGGTAGACGTGGTCATCGTGGGGGCCGACAGGGTGGCCGCCAACGGCGACGTCGCCAACAAGATAGGCACCTACGAGAAGGCCGTGGTGGCGAAGGCGAACGGGATACCCTTCTACGTCGCGGCGCCGGAGATGACCTTCGACATGCGTACACCCACCGGCGACGACGTAGAGATCGAGGAGCGGAGCCCCGAGGAGGTCACAACGATGTGGGGGCTAGCCGATGACGGCGAGCATGCGCGGGTGTTGATCGCGGGGGAGGGCTCCGTCGCGAGGAACCCGGCCTTCGACGTGACGCCCGCCGAGTACGTGACCGGGTTCATAACTGAGAAGGGACTAATCGAGCCACCCTATAGAGAAAAAATAGTTGAGACCTTCAGGAAATAGCGGCCTCTGCCTCTTCCTCAAGGGGAGCCGGCTTTTGTGTCAGCAGCCCAAGCAGCACGGGCCTCGAGGCCAGGTTTCCTACTATGGGCAGTCTGTCCACGTCTTTCTCGTCCATGATCCTCAGCGCCTCCTCGTTTGGCACCCCGCTCTCCACCCAGTACAGTGGCTCGGACATGATGTCATGGACGAGGACGAGGTGAGGGTCGCTCCTCTCGGGGTCGACCTTCCGTGCTATGTCTCCGTCCGTGAGCATGCCCACGGGCTCGCCGTCGTGGGTGACCACGAGGCACTCGGCCCCGAAGTACTTCATGAGGCTGTCGGCGTACTTGACTGGAAAGTCAGCCCTGATCGTTATGGCGTCCTGGAGAACCAGATCCTCTACTCGACGCGTCATCTCACGTGGCTCCTGTACCGATTAGCCGGTTTTGAAGGATATCTTTTGTGGAGCGAAGAAACGTAGCCGGGTAACCTTCTACCGATATAGATTCGGGGTCTGTAGGGTGGGCGGCTCGGGCTGACCAAATCGCTTAAATCGTCGTACCTTTCCTTTTCTCGGTGTCCCGCCCGCCCTAGCTCAATGGCAGAGCATCCGGCTGTAGTCGTCGCCCCGCGGGGCGGTGGCGTTCAGGCCATGAGCGGACACCGGAGGGTTGCAGGTTCAACTCCTGCGGGCGGGACCATATTCTCGCGGGTGTTCAAAACTCTAGTATTATAACTGGGATCACGTTCATTGTTCTCGGTATAGCTGTCTGGGGTGTGGACGCTGAAGCACGTATATCTAGTAGGCATATCAGTTCTTTTACTGTGCTCAGTGGTCGCGTTTGTAGTGGTCTCCAACTGGGACAGCCACGTCGGGGAAGAAGCCGGAGACGAACACGGTGACGGAGAAATAATGAATAAAACAGGGAGCCCTGAGGCAGCGGAGACCATCGTAGGGAGGCTGGGCTCGGCGGCGTTCCCCGTGCAGCCCGGGTTCTACATCCCCGAAAGGTACATCCAGAAAGAGACGCTTACTATAGAGCCTGTTAACAATAGCGAAGCTGTCTCACCCGTTTTTCTCTACGGCGACGGAAGGGTGGAGGTCATCCCAGTCGATTCGGGGGGTAGAACACTTATGGGTGGGGTCACGTTCGACGAGCTGCTCGACTCCTACAGGCTGGGGCTCACCGTAGAGGTTCAGGGGCACCGCTTCACGCTTCTCAGGAATAACACGGCGTATAGATGCTTCTTCGTCGAATCGGCGAGAGTCCTTGAGCCCGAGAGGGCGCCTCTGGTCGTCTACCACACTGTCATGTCCTCGGGGAGTACCAATCCTGAGATTTGGTTTACCGGCGACAGGAGGGTACAGATGCCCCAGAGCTTCCATGTGGGGAGAAACACAACGGATGCAGCCTGGACTGAAAAGGAGCATGTGTTCAGCGTCTCGCTGAACCCTGGCGACTGCGTTGGGTACTACTACAACGCCTCCAAGCCCGTCGACTTCACCCTCTACCGCCCGGAAACGCCGGGACACGGGGGAAACACGACCGTTTGGGGGGTGAAGTGCTACGAAGAGTCGGGAACCTCCCCGAGACTAAACGAGTTCATCGCGTTGACGAGGGGCGAGTATAGCTTCGTGTTCGACGCCACGCCGCCCACGTCGGCGAACGTGACCCTAAACATGTGGAGGATAACGCGGGACAAGGAGAACGTCTTGTTCCTCGAACGCGGAAAACACAGCTCGGATCTCGGCAGCATGGGCTCCGTACCTTTTTACCCCCGGGAACTCCCCAAGAGGATTGTTCTCGGGAGAACCTGGTCGGAGTACGGTGCATGGACCGACCACTCGTACACATTCAAGACCACGCTGATGGAGGGTACGGTATTACGGTTCGGGTTCAACTCGACCCAGCCCATAAACTTCAGCCTATCAAACAGGACAGATAGGATAATGGATGTAACCACAGAGTTCGCCTATGCACAGGACTACGTGGTACCCGTCACAGGCGACTACACGTTCAGCCTCAGCGTCGACGAGCCCGGAACCGCGTTGGTCTCGTTCAGATGCGTGTCGCCCAACTACTCGGTTCAGCAGCTCAGCGGCAACTACTCGATGATCTTCGGAGGCTTCGAAGCGGAGCTTGAGGGCGCCGTTTTCCCGCCGGCAGTAGACGGGACTCTCCGTTTGAGGGGTAAACTCGGGGCAGCCCAGTTTCCAGGGACGGAGGGCACGGTCATGGCGCTGGAAACAACAAACAGCTGGAACGGGTCCATGACGTACCCACTCCACCTCGGGTTAGACGAGGAGATGCTTCCGTCTCCCTGCGGCGGGTACACGATGCTGGGGAACAATGTCGCTATTCGAGGTCAACGACGCTTACCTATACAACGTCACGGTGGAGGTGGAGGGCTTCCCCTTCAACTACGACGCCGAAGGAGCCTCACACGAGGTGTTCCACATGAACGCCGTCAGGTCCCTCGAGCAAGAGGCTCTCCCCCTCTACGCCGTCCAGACCATGGAAGTGGTGAGCGACAACTACCACGAGTGCCTGGACGGCGACGAAAGAGAGTATTTCCCGCTGGAGTTCAGGCTCGGCTTCGACTGGTACGGGGGCCACTATGGTAACATAGAGCGGTTCTACCACGTCCACCTCAGCAAGGGCGACTCCGTCAGTTTCAGTTTCAACGCCTCCGGGCCAGTCCTGTTCGGGCTCTACGGCAACCGTGGAGACCACTACTGCATCATGGTGTTCGGCATGGGAGACCCAGACGACTACTACATCAGGAAATCGAAGATAGAGGCCCTCGGGATGGAGTCACCGCTTGAGACGCTCTTCACTGCGCCGAGGCGAGGCTACTACAGCTTCGCCTTCAAGGCGTACTCTGGTGCGAAGACCCTGGTCGAGTTTGACGTCCAGAGGGTGATACTTCGGGGAGAGGGGTTTACTCCTTGATCCTCTGGTTCGCCAGCTTCTCTACGGCGACAGCCACGGCCTGGGTGCCCTTGTCCATCATGCCCTCTGCGGCGCAGTGGTAGAACAGCTGGTGGACGAGGCTGGTCGCGGGCAGCGGCATGTTGGTGGCCTTCGCCGTCTCCGCGATGATCCCCAGGTCCTTGAGGTAGTCCTTGATCTTGAACCCCGGCTCGTGGTCCCCCTTGAGGAGCCTGGCGCCGTTGTTGGTGAGCTGCCAGCTCCCCGCCGCCCCCCCGGAGACGGCTGCGTGCACCGCCTCGACGTCCACCCCAGCCTTCTTGGCGAAGACGAGGGCCTCCGCGACGCCCAGCATGGTGGTTCCTACGAGTATCTGGTTCACAGCCTTGCAGACCTGTCCGTCCCCGATGCCGCCTATGTAGGTGATGGTCTTCCCCATGGCCTCGAGGATGGGCCTGCACTCGTCGAA
>CAZQOX010000069.1:0-6329 GCA_964594895.1 uncultured Candidatus Bathyarchaeia archaeon | reverse complement strand
CGGTGGGCTCGATCATCAGGGCCTCGGGCACGATCAGCGGGAAATAGGTGGTGGGAGCGTGCAGCCCGTAGTCGAGAAGCTTCTTGCTCACGTACAGCGCGCTCACCCCGGTGTCGTCTAGCATCGGGCCGGCGCTGAGCACAGCCTCGTGCTTCCTCGGCTTCTCAGGGTCGTAGGTCAGCTCGTAGCCCCTTAGATCCTTCAGCTTCCGGCTGATGTAGTTCGCGTTCAGAACTGCGAGCTCGGATGACTCCTTCAGCCCCTCGCCGCCCATCGTGACCATGTACGAGTACGCCTTGAGGTCCACGTTCACGTTTCCGTGGAACCCGTGTACCTTGCCGATGGATTTGGGCTTGTCCCAGTCGAGACTGTAGACGCCGCCATCCTCCACGATATCAGGCACGGGGAGATAGTCGGCGAGGAAATCCTTGACTCCCACCGGCCCGCTTCCCGGGCCTCCTCCGCCGTGGGGCGTGCTGAAGGTCTTGTGGAGGTTGCTGTGTATGGCGTCGAAGCCCATGTCGCCCGGCCGGCACCAGCCCATGATGGCGTTCAGGTTGGCGCCGTCGTAGTACATGAGGCCCCCGGCGTCGTGGACTATCTTGCTTATCTCGGTTATCTGGTTCTCGAAGACCCCTATCGTGTTCGGGTTGGTCAGCATGAGCCCAGCCGTATGGGGTCCAGCCGCGGCTGTCAAGGCGTCGAGGTCCACCGTCCCCTGGTCGTTGCTCTGTATCTCCACCGTCTTGAAGCCCCCCATGTTTGCACTGGCGGGGTTCGTGCCGTGGGCGCTGTCAGGGATGATTATCTCCGTCCGCTTCCCCAGCTCGCCGTTATCCCGGTGGTATTCCCTGATGAGCATTATGCCGGTCCACTCTCCGTGGGCCCCCGCCACAGGCTGGAGCGTGGCGTCATCCATCCCAGTGATCTCGAGGAAACACCCTTTAAGGGTGTAGAGGAGCTTGAGTATTCCTTGCACCGTCTCTTCGTCTTGCATGGGGTGAAGCCCGGTTATCTTCGGGTGCGACGCCAATACCTCGTTGATAACGGGGTTATACTTCATTGTGCAGCTTCCGAGCGGGTATATGAGTCCGGAGTTGACGCCGTAGTTCATCTGGCTGAGATGCATGTAGTGCCGCAGGACCTGTATCTCGGACAGCTCAGGGAGGTTGGGGGCTTCTCTGCGCTGTAGGGCCTCAGGTACGAGGTTCTCGGGGTCCAGTGAGCTGTTGATCTCCGGCTCAAGAGGGGGAAGCTGGTACCCTATTCTTCCTTTGTTGCTCAGCTCGAAGATCAGGGGCTCCACCCAGTCCGCCTGTCTAAACTTTATCGTCATCCCTCCACCACCTCCTTCAGCACAGAGACCAGCGAGTCTATGTCCTTCTTGCTGTGTACCTCCGTCACGCAGAACAGGCTGGTCTCACCTAAGCCGGGGAACTGCCTCGTCAATGGTATGCCCGCCTGCATCCTGTTTGCCCTGAGCTCCCTGTTTAGTTCGTCTACGGTGTTGTTTTGGAAGTTGACCGTGAACTCCTTGAAGTGGAAGCTGTTGAATATGGGCGCCCTCACGCCGGGCAGTTCACCTATCTTCCGCTGGGCGTACCTCGCCCTGCTCATGATGGTCTCCCCCAGCTCCCTCATCCCGGTGGGACCCATGAGGCTCAGGTAGACCCCCGCCGCGACGGCGCACAGCGCCTGGTTGCTGCAGATGTTGCTCGTGGCCTTCTCCCGTCTGATGTGCTGCTCACGGGTCTGAAGCGTCATCACGTAGGCGCGCCTCTGATCCTTCAACGTCTCAGTTATGCCTATTATGCGGCCAGGCATCTGACGAATGTACCTGTTATCGTGCGTGCAGGCAAGTATGCCGAGGAGAGGACCCCCGTAGTTCATGTGGTTACCCAGCGGCTGCCCCTCGCCGCAGACGATGTCGGCTCCGTAGTCGCCGGGTGCCTTCAGTACGCCGAGGCTTGTGGGGTCGACGCCGACAACGTACAACGCTTTGTTATCGTGGGCTATCTCGCCGATGTCGACCGTGTTCTCCTCCACGAAACCCATGTAGGAGGGATTCTCTACGTAGACAGCCGCCGTTTCCCCGTCGACCTTGTCCTTCAGGTCCTCCAGGTCCATGAGACCGGTGATCTCGTCGTGGTCCACCTTCTCTATGCTGAGTCCTGCGGGCTCTGTGTAGGTCTTGAGTACAGAGTACCTCAAGGGGCTCATCAGATCGGGTGCGAGAATCTTCGTCTTCCTCGTGATCCTGCTGGACATGAGCGCTGCCTCGCCCACGGCGGTGCTCCAGTCGTAGAGGCTGCTGTTTGCGACATCCATGCCCACGAGTTCACAGACCTGGCTCTGGTACTCGAAGACGCTCTGAAGCATGCCTTGGCTTATCTCGGGCTGGTAAGGCGTGTAGCTCGTCAGGAACTCGGCGCGGTGTACGACCTCATCCACGACGCTCGGGACATAGTGGGGCCAGACGCCGCCCCCCATGAAGGGCGGACACCTCAGCGTGGCGTTCTCCTCAAGGAGACCGGAGACATGGGCCTTCACCTCCGGCTCTGTGTTAGGCCCCGGGATCTCAAGTATTCCCTTGTATACGAGGTCGTCGGGGATATCGGAGTAGAGGTCGGCGATGGACGAGATGCCTATGTCATCCATCATCTTCTCCTTTATCTCTGGGACGCTGTTCGGCAGATACCTGTGAATCTTACTCAACTCTGTTCCTCCGAATATGTCTAATATTCAACGCATAACCCATAGATAACCTTACCCAAACATGGTGGCTTAATGTAGTAAACTTAATACACGGCTCCACTTCCTAGACAGAATAGCGTGATTACATGCCTGAAGTGTCCATAGACCAGGAGCGATGTGTGAACTGCAAGACATGTGTATCCACGTGCCCCATGGGGGTATACAGTGACGAGGGCGACAGAGTTGTCGTCGCCGCCGAGGACGAGTGCATCGCGTGCATGGGCTGCGTGGCCGCGTGCCCGACAGAGGCTATAACGGTCGTCGAGTAGAACCTGTTTTAACCCTGTTTTGCCATTCCCTTCTCCATGCTCGACTTGAGAAAAAGGATAATCGATTGGGTTGAAGAGAACCAGGATGAGTGCATCAGGTTCCTCCAGGAGGTCATATCCATACCTAGCCCGAGCTTCGAGGAGAGGCAGGAGGCCGAGTTCCTAGCTGAGAAGATGAGGGAATACGGCTTCGATGTATCCTTCGTGGACGAAAAACATGACGCCCTCGGGGCCATAATCGGGGCCGGGGGAGGCAGAAGCCTGCTGCTCAACGGGCACATAGACCACGTTCCCGTGGGCGCCATGGTTGACCCCTACTCGGGGCGGCTGATGGACGGAGCCGACTTCGGGGTCGAGGGCCAGGTCGTGTATGGTAGAGCCGCGTGCGACATGAAGGCGGCTGTCGCGGCCATGGTGCTCGCCGGCAGAGCCATCAAGGAGCTAGGGATAAGGCTCAAGGGTGACTACAATGTCGCGGCTGTGGCCCAAGAGGAGGTGGGCGGCGCGGGAACCATGTCCACCATCGTCGACAGCCAGTTCCTGGCGGATGTGGTTCTCATAGGGGAGGCCACGAACATGGGGCTGGCCCTAGGCCACAGGGGCTCGATGAAGTTCGGGGTGGTCGTCAAGGGCCGGAGCTGCCACGCAAGCGCCCCCGAGAGAGGAGTAAACGCCCTCTACAAGGCGACGAAGATGATCCAGAGGATACGGAACGACCTTGTCCCTCGGCTACCCAGTCACCCGATCTATGGGCGAGTCAGCCTCGTAGTGACCCAGATAGAGGTCAGCCCGAAGGCGTTCAACGTCGTCCCCGAGTCCTGCAGGTTCTGGATGGACTGTAGGAACCACCCAGGCTTCACAGCCGAGGATCTCTACGACGAGCTGAACAATATAATAGCCGATATTAGGGCAGAGGACCCCGAGTTTGAGGCAACGGTCATCCCCACGGCGTTGATCACCGGGAGAACCTTCTCAGGGTTCTACACGGACCCGGATAAGCACCCCGTGGTGGAGGAGGCGGCTCACGCGGTATCCGAGATCTACAGGAAGCCAGGGCGTGGCCTATGGACCTTCGCCACCGATGGACGCATGTACTCTCGGCTCGGTTTACCAGTCATCGGGTTCGGGCCCGGCGAGGAGAGGTTCGCCCACACCCAGCAGGACCACGTGAAGGTGAGGGACTATCTAGACTCTATAAAGGTCTACGCGTGGCTCGCCTGCAAGATCTGTGGGGCTAGCGAAAGCTGATAAGCCATAGACGCGTCTAATCTCTCTGATAGAGCTTGTCGGATTACATGACGAAGATCAGGGACCTCACCACATACAGCAGGAGGGTGAACCTGGTCGCCAAGATCCTGGAGACGGGGGACGTCAGGGAGGTGTCCAGCAGCAGCGACGGGCAGCTACACAGGGTGGCTGAGGTTCTCGTGGGCGACGAGACTGGCACCGTTCTCATGACGCTGTGGGACGAGAACATCGACAGGTTCGGCGTCGGCGACGTCGTCGAGGTGGAGAACGGCTACGCTGGGACGTTCAGAGGCAGCCTGAGGCTGAACGTCGGTAAATACGGCAACATCGAGAAGAAGAACGCGGCCATGGAGGAGGTCAACACGGAGAACAACCTCTCGGATAGAGAGTACAGGAGACAGTACCCCCAGAGAAGGCAGAGGCTCTAACCCTCATTTATTATTGCCTTGTAAGGGCAGCCCAGAGTAAAAGCCTCGTTTACCTTTTATTGCATCCTCTTCAAATTAGGTGTATGGAGCATCTCCTCGACGATCCGGAGTACCTGAAAAGCCACGACAGGGACGACATGTTGTCGGTCTTGACTCGTTTCCCGTCAAGCGCTAGGAAGGCGATACGAGACGCGGAGAAGCTTGAGCTCGGCGGAGTATCTAGGGAGGTTGAAACCTTGGTGGTCGCCGGGATGGGCGGATCAGCAGTCGGAGGCATCCTGCTCAGAGACTGGCTCAGGGACGTCTCCAAGACCCCCCTATTTGTCTCACGTGGGAGCCGCCTGCCTGCGTGGGTAGACGAGAGCACCCTGGTCTACGCCGTGAGCTACTCCGGGAACACTGAGGAGACGCTGAGCCAGTACCATCAGGCAATAGAGACAGGGTGCCCCCTGATCTGTTTCTGTTCAGGCGGCAAGCTAAGCCAGAGCGCCTCCCTGAGAAAGATCCCGCGCCTAAGGTTCCCTAAGGGCTACAAGCCCCGGGCGGCGATAGCGTTCCAGTTCTTCGGGCTCGCGGCTGTCACCAGGAAGCTGGGTTTGATCGATGACGAGACCTGGGGCGAGGTCGAGGAGGCCATCGAGGTCGCCGAGAGGCTCGGCGAGGAGATGGACCCGGGGACCCCCACAGACTCTAACCCCGGAAAAGCATTAGCCGAGAACATATTGGGATACACGCCGTACGTCTACGGGGGCAGCCTCCACAGGGGCGTTGCCTACAGGTACAGCACCCAGTTCAACGAGAACAGCAAGACCCCGGCCTCCCACGGCTTCTTCCCCGAGGCGTTCCACAACAGAGTCATGGCGCGTGAGGCCCCCCCTGAGCTGCTGGAGAGGGCCTGCGCCGTGATAATCAGGGACCCCCTGGAGGAGGCGGCTATGGCTGCGAGGATCGATCGGTTCACCGAGCTGGTGGCGGAGGGGTTCGGAAGGGTGTTGAGTGTCGAGGCGAGGGGCGAGGGAAGGCTGGCCCGGATCATCTCGGCGCTGTATATCGGAGACTTCGCGTCCGCATACCTGGGAATCCTCAACGGGAAAGACCCAAGCACAATGGAATCGATAGACGCCCTGAAGAGACTCTAGGCGGCAGTCACCATCAACCTATTTATCCGTAGATCGCCTTCTATCGTCCATAATGGTAGTCGAGGTGGACGACTCGGGCTGGGGCGACCTCATCGGAGGAGTCGTCATAGTATTGAGGCGCGTCGAGACATGTGAATCCCACGTCGGGGAGATACCCCTCGAGCTCTTCAGGGCGCCCGAATTCAAGTACAAAGAGTATCTACGCTACGCGACCCAGATACTGCTCGAAGGCATTGAAGAGCTGGGCATAGAGCCGGGTGAGCCCCTCCACATATGCACGGGATACGTCTTCTCCTCGGCAAGAGAGACACTCATGGAGATGGGCTTCAAGGTCAAGGAGGTAAAGATAACGGGGGCGACACAGGAGCTGGCGGAGAAGACGTTCGTCGAGAGCCTCGTCAGGCTCGGGGTCGGGAGCCACAGGGAGGTCGCCGCCATGAGGAGCTTCGACGGCTTCCTGGAGTGGGTGCATGAGGACATGGAACATAGGG
>CAZQOX010000068.1:0-6362 GCA_964594895.1 uncultured Candidatus Bathyarchaeia archaeon | reverse complement strand
AGACCCGCGGCCTCTACGACGCCATCAGGGCCCTGGTGGAGGAGCGGCTCAGCCTAGGCGGCAAGAAGGAGTGGACCGACCTATACGGGAGGCACGGTGGGTACACACCCAGGATGGGCCCCAACATGAAGGACAGGGGCTGCCCCCGGTGCGGCACGGCCATAAGGAGGATAGCCCACGGAGGGGGGCACGTCTACCTCTGCCCCGGGTGCCAGAAAGATTAAGACGTGGAACTGGGAACAAAAACATACTTTTAACTCATCCTCAAAGCAAGATGATGAGGAGTGTTTTCAATGAGTAGAGGAAACAGGAAGAGGGCGCGGGACCTGGGCGTTCCATTCGACGGAACTCCCGGCCCCTATAACGCGATAACCGACGTGGACGGCGTCACGGTGGGGCACTCCACCATCGTCACGGGGGAGGGCGGGCTGGTCGTCGGGAAGGGCCCCGTCAGGACGGGCGTCACGGCGGTCCTGCCCCGCGGCGGGGACTACGACCCTGTATTCGCGGGCTGGTCCTGCCTCAACGGGAACGGGGAGATGACCGGCACGACGTGGGTGGAGGAGTCCGGGTTCCTAGAGGGCCCCGTGATGATCACCAACACCCACAGCGTGGGAGTGGTCCACGACGCCGTCATCGAGTGGATGAACAGGCAGAAGAGAAACGACCCATCCATAACGGCGCAGTCATGGTCGCTGCCCGTGGTCGCGGAGACCTACGACGGCCGCCTCAACGACATCAACGGCTTCCACGTGAAGAGGCACCACGTCTATGAGGCCCTGAACGGCGCGGCCAACGGCCCCGTCGAGGAGGGCAACGTGGGCGGAGGCACCGGGATGGTTTGCCACCGGTTCAAGGGCGGCATCGGGACCGCATCCAGGCGGCTCACCGACGAGGAGGAAGGCTACACGGTGGGCGTTCTGGTGCAGGCCAACTACGGGTCGAGGGAGCTTCTCACCATAGCCGGTGTGCCCGTGGGCCGCGAGATACCGGACCTCATGCCCCTCATCAGCGAGGCGAAGGAAGGCGGCGGCTCCATAATCGTCGTCGTGGCCACCGACGCCCCGCTGCTGCCCCACCAGCTGAAGCGGCTGGCGCGGCGGGCGCCCATCGGGATATCTAAGGTGGGCGGCATCGGCAGCGACGGCTCGGGGGACATCTTCATCGCCTTCTCCACCGCTAACCCCGGTGCATACGGGAAGGAGAAGGTGTCGGAGGTGAGGATGCTGTCCAACGACAGGAACTCGCAGCTGTTCCTCGCCACGGTTCAGGCGACGGAGGAGGCCATCGTCAACGCGCTGGTGGCGGCGGAGACCATGACGGGCATCAACGGCAACACGGTGTACGCGCTCCCCCACGACAGGCTGGTTGAGGTCCTGAGGAAATACAACCGGCTAACCACATGAATCAGGCAATCGCCAAGAAAGTAACGTGGTGACGCGGAGGACGGGGCTCGAACCCACACCCTCTATCCGGCCTCAGACGCCGGGCAGATGTAACGCAAATCGACGGGAGATAGCCCTAAAATTCGTTCAACCTGTATGCAGGTTAGTTGGTGTTTTGGTCGCAGACACGTTGATTCATCGACTGTTAGGCTTGCCTTTTTCAGAGACACGGCCCACGATGAGGACGTAGCCCCCGTGCTCCCTGATGAACTTAGAAAGCCCGTCGTCCACCTTGGCCGCCCGCCTGTACCGGGGGTCGCTGATCAGCTTCCACAGTATCCTCCAGTAGTTCTTCACCATGAAGGTGATCATCCCGAGCACTCCGAGCTCGCCGGTCATGCTCGGGGTCCCGGAGCTACGCACCCCGGACATCTCGACGATCTCGAGGCCCGACTCCTCGAGAAGAGTCCTCAGCCCCTCGGGGGTGAAGACGCCGTAGGTGGCTGGGTGCTCCTCCGCCAGCTTGAGGAACTCCTCGGGGGCGGAGGAGCGGATGACGGACTCGTTCGCCCCCACCAGGCCCCCGGGCCGGGTGACCCTGACGGTCTCTAGGAGGGCGTCGTGCTTGTCACCGGGGAGGGTCGTGATGACGGACTCGAAGAGGGCTAAGTCGAAGCCGTCGTAGGGGAAGGGGAGGCTGAAGACGTCGGCGACCCTGAACTCGACAAGCTCCTCCAGGCGCTCCCTCCTCGCCCTACGCTCCGCCTTGGCGACCATGATCTCGGATATGTCGATCCCTGTGACCCTGGAGCCGTACACCCTGGCTACCTCGCAGGCCGTGTGGCCCGATCCGCAGCCGATGTCGAGGACGCGGGTCTCGGGCGTGGGGGCGGACATCTCGAGGAGGTCCCTGGTGGCCTCCTCCCCCCCGAGGTGGAGGGCGGGGATGACGTCCACCATGCTGCCTACGAAGTCGTACCATTCCCTTGTCGTTATCTCCTTTTCTCCGGTCGTCAAATCTCTACAGGCCTCCTTCCAGCTTCGGACATTCTCGTCTTCAGTTTAGTGTCCTTAAAAAGTATCCGCAAAACGGATGTTGTCAATCAACGTGTGGCTCGATGACAAGGATTCTAACGCACGTATCTATCCGGCCCGGGCGCCGGTGCCGCAGTCATCTGGATCATGAATCCAGCGTGTGCCTATACAAAATTTTATCCTTTTCTTGGCACTTTTACTGTTGATTTAACTTGAATTCAGTCTACTCGGAAACAGGATGCACTCCACATCTAGGATACAGAGTTTGGTATGGCATATCGGGTGAAAGCGAGGAACCGGGGAAACACCCTCTTCTCTGTCTGCATGGAGGACCAGGAGCATCACACGATTACCTGACGCCTCTCCACGTGTTGTCAGAGAGAGGGCGCAGGGTGGTCTTCTACGATCAGTTGGGGGCCGGAAACTCGGATCACCCAGACCAGCCCGACCTGTGGACCGTCGAATTATATGTCAAAGAGGTCGATGTAATCCGTGATGCCCTCGGACTGGACAGAGTTCACCTTCTCGGGCAGTCATGGGGCGGACAACTAGCCCTAGAATATGCCCTGACGAAGCCAGAGGGGCTTGAGAGCCTCATCCTCGCCGATTCACTGGCCGACATGTCCCAGTGGGTCTCAGAGGCAAATCGACTGAGATCACAGCTGCCAAGAGAGACCCAAGAGGTCATGGATAAGCACGAGTCCGATGGCACCATCGATGATCCAGCTTACGAGGCAGCCAGCATGGAGTTCTATCGTCGCCACGTCTGTCGGCTAAAGGAGTGGCCCGAGGAGCTCAACAGTGCCTTTGAGAAACTCATGAAGTACCCTCAAGTCTATGAGACCATGTGGGGTCCCAACGAGTTCAACGTGACGGGAACCTTGAAGGATTGGAGCGTTGTGGACAGATTAGAAGAGATCGATGTTCCCACACTGATAATCTCCGGTCGTTATGACGAGTCAACGCCCACCGTAAATGAGACGATCCACAACGGAATCAAAGGCTCCGAATGGGTGATTTTCGAGAAGAGTTCGCACATGCCACACCTTGAGGAGCCTAAAAAATACATCGCGACGTTAAATGATTTCATAGACAAAATAGAAGCCCAATGACCCATCCATGATTTCATCATACAACTCAAATGGTAGAGTTGCGCAGGGGGCAAGATTTGAACCCGTGTTCCATTTACGACCTGCATTGTAGAGCACTTGCCTGAACTGCTGATCTTACGCCTAGACCTTAAGCGGTCGTAAAGTCTAGAAACACGCACAAATATTCGAGTGCCGTATCCATGCTTGGCGATGAAGGAAATGGAAGATCTTACACCCCTCAAGAACCTGTACGACGAGCTATGGCGCGATGCCAAGACCATGATCAAGGACATGAACAAGGGGATCAAGGTTGTCTTCTTTTTCGGTATTGTCATGTTCGCATTGGTCCCCATAGAGCTAGGCACCACGATCAGGACGTACGCCAGTATCTCGGCGGGCTCGACCAGGTGGCTCGACCATCTCTACCTGGTGGGAACCGCCATCGGGTCGGTCGCCTGCTTACTGGCCGGGGTCACGTACATGCGCTGGTACTTCATGCTCAAGACGCGATACGCAAACCTCATCGAGCTGGAGAAGACCCTAGAGGACTAGCGTATGTGCCCCAGAGTAGCCCCTCCGCCGTCCAGGGCAGCGGAGAGGCTGAAGGAGTACCTTGACATTTTTGATTCGGCCGATGCCCAGCGCGGTAGGACCCTGAGGTACGATATCTACAGGAGGGCGGGGAACCAGTGGCAGACGGACAGGGTGATAGACTACCTCGAGGAGAACGGCCTAATCGAGGGGAGCAAGGAGGAGGGCTACCGGAAGACGGAGAAGGGCGAGATGTGGCACGACATCCTGAAGAGGCACAGCGACCTCGTAGGGGTGTTGACCCGGGAGCTTAGCGGGGACAGACGCAAGAGATTGTGACTATTTACTAAATTGAGAATTTTGGTGCGGAGGGTGGGATTTGAACCCACGAACTCCTGAAAGACGAGGACCTCAACCTTGCGCCTTTGACCATGCTAGGCGACCTACTAGTTGGACCTCATCAGTGGCTATAATTTGTTTAACTGCACCAGTCCTCGATTATCCTGGCGCAGACACGGATCGCCTTCAGGTAGTCCTCTATGTCAATCCACTCGTCGTGTCCCCCAGAATGCACGAGGTCCCCAGACAGAGAGCCAAAGCCGACGGTGGGAATGCCGCTGAATAATATGGGGTTCCTTATATCGCTGGCAGTGTGCAGCGGGTTGATGTGTGGCATCTTACCGGTTACGTTCTCCACTGCCCCGCTAGCTATCTGGTATAGCGGATGCTCCACCGGGGTCTCCACCGCCTGTGTCCCGAATATCCATTCAATCATCGGCGGATGCTCACTCAGCCAAGGGTCACCCTCAGAGACACCCCTGATAGTGTCCTCTATCAGAGTCTTCACGTCGCTGAGGTTCTCCCGTGGAGGGAAGGACACCGAGGCACCTACGACGCACTTGTCGCTCATGCGGCTGAGAAGCATGGAGTCTCCGCAGTTTATATGGCTCACGAGAATGTTAGTGGATCGACCGACTGCGTCGTCCAGAGACTCGTCATGAACCTCTCCTCCCCTCGCTTCGTCAAGCTTCTCGAGGGCTTGGATCACCTGAACCGCTTTACCTATCGGGTTCGTGCCCAGGTGAGCGAAGACGGTGTGACCCGGCTCGGTCGTCTCCGGCAGCCTCCCCCTGATGGTCACCCTGAAGTTCAGTAAGCCAGATGCGAAGGCTTTTATCTCGTTTAAGCCCTCGCCAGACTCGGCCGGGTGCAGATAGATCGCGGCGTCGGCCTTGTACCCCTTGTCGAGCAGCGCCGTGACGCCCCTGGCGTTCCGCTTGCTTGCGGTGCTGCATAGATAAAGGTCGCCCTTCAGAGCTGCGCCGCTGCCGAGGAGCGTATCCAAGGCGCCGATCATCGTTGCCACACCTAAAAGGTCGTCAGCCACGCCCCATCCGTATACCCTACCGGCCTGGATTTCCGCCTCGAAAGGGTCATGAGTCCATTCATCTAGGCCTCGAAGCTCCTCGCTGTCAGGGTGAGCGAAGAGCATCAGGCTTCTTCCGCCGCCCGTTCCGGCATGCCTTCCGACGACGCTGACGCGTTCAGAGAGATCTATGCTCTCCTCTGCTGCGAACTCCTGCTCAGGGCTAAGGCCTATGGGGAGGAGTTTAAGGGTCTCGACTTCGCATCCAAGCTCGGAGAACTTGCTGGCGACTGATCTTTGAAGCGCCTCCTCGCCGTCCCTCGAGTCCTTCACGAGTCCCCTGATTAACTGGATGTACCTTTCCCTGTTCTCTTCGACGTTGTATCGGGACATTATCCGTGCACGTCTACTTCTTGGCTTTGATGGTGACCTTCTCGACGCCTTCCCGCCTCACACGGCTGCCCAGTTCGACGGCCTTCTCCTTGTCGTCTATCTCGGCGAACACGTTCAACGGTATCTCGACGTCCACCAGTCGACGAGGCACGATCTCCCCGTAGACTATGCAGAAAGACTTCACCTTGGGGTTGGGGTAGTAAGCCAGCACTCCGCCGGGGTGCTTGTTAGTCAGGAACATGTTTTCGTCCACACGGCTAGTTGTGTTCTCGAAGGGCACATCGTCGCGTGCCGGGAAATCCTCGAAGTAAACCTCACTTCCCGCGTACTGGGCGTGTAGAACCTCTGAAGTGACGGGCAGAGCCTCGAGAATCGCTTTACATGTCTCAGGTGCCTTATCTTCGAGCAGCGTGGCAGTTAAGGTCCCGCCTTTCTCGAAAGAGATCTCAAGCTTGGTCATACAATCACGATAAAGACGAACATCATCCTGATAAAACAATCGTAAATTGGTGCGGAGGGTGGGATTTGAACCCACGAACTCCTGAGAGACAAGGACCTCAA
>CAZQOX010000067.1:0-6394 GCA_964594895.1 uncultured Candidatus Bathyarchaeia archaeon | reverse complement strand
GCAGCCTGGTCTCGTAGATGGGGAGAGCTAAAGTGAGACCGACTGCAACCGAGAGAAACCCAGAGTAGAAAGGGTGACGCACATAGGCGTATGGGCCGTGAGTGATCAGCTCACCCTCGTAGTTACTGTTCCAGAAGACGTACCAGTAGACGCAGACGGCGGCCCCCGCCACCGATAGTAGGCCTCCAGCGGCCTTAGCTACGATGGGCAGTGAAGCCATGCTGGTCACGAATACTGGATGGAGTCGGGGTTTAAATTCATTGCAGAAAAGCCCGGCAGTTTCACGCATCCCCGCCTTCAAACCATTTGTAAATATTTAATAAACGAAAAACAATGACGAGGCGGCCATGAAGGAGGAAGCGTTCAACATCGTAAAGGATCAGGCGGGGCCGTGCGGCATCACCTGCGGAACATGCGTGCTGGGCAACGGCACCATCGCGGAGACCGCGGGAAAGACCAAGAACTACATCACGGGCTACGGCATCAAGGAGTGGGCGCCCATGGTCCCGGGAGGGGCGGAGATAAACTGGGCCGAGACGGAGAAGACTCTGGAGTGGATGACCAAGTACGCCTATTGCCAGGGCTGCGAGAAGGGGGGAGGCCCCCCAGACTGCGCCATAAGGCTCTGCGCAAACGAGAAGGGCATCCAGCTGTGCAGCCAGTGTGGTGAGCTAGATGGCTGCAACAAGTTCGACTGGCTCGGCGACTTCGCCGCGTTAAAACAGGCTCTGCGAGATAACAAGAGTAAAACGAAGGAAGAGTACATAGCGGACGCGTTAAAGAGCCAGTGAAAACACCCTAACCCTCTTTTATCACTTTTTTTAGAAGAAAACCCAATATATTGTCCCACGTATTGTATCCGTGATGGACGGTAGCCCGGCCAGCTACGACGAGATCGTAGATGCAGCCCTAGACATATTCCAGCAGTACGACACCGCGATCACGCTGAGGCAGCTATACTACCGTCTCGTCAGCAGGCTCCTCATCCCCAACACCATCAACAGCTACAAGCGGCTCAGCAGGATTATGGTGAAGGCGAGGGAGGACGGAGACGTCCCCATCAACTGCCTGGAGGACCGGAGCAGGCGGGTACTAGGCAGGGGCGACCTGGGCTATAACTCGGCGGAGGAGTACCTGAAGAAGAAGATAACTACCCTTCAAGACAGCTGGAAGAGCTTCACCATGCCCATGTGGGAAGAACAGCCGAAGAACGTGATGATCAGCCTCGAGAAGGACGCCCTCAGCCGCCTCGTCAGCAGGGAGGCCAACAGGTTCAGCGTACGCACCTTTCCGACCCGCGGCTACCCGAGCTTCAGCTTCGTTCAGGAGATGTCGAGGTACATAACGAACCAGCTCGGGGGCAAGCCGACGGTGGTGCTCTACTTCGGGGACTTCGACCCCAGCGGCGTCGACATCGAGAGGGACCTGTCCGAGCGTCTCGAGAAGTACGGGGCAAAGGATTTCACGGTTCAGAGGATAGCCCTCACAGCCGACCAGATAAAGAGGTACAGCCTCCCCCGGATGCCCGTGAAGAGAAGCGACGCCCGGGCCGACAGCTTCCTCGAGGAGCACGGCGACAGGGCCGTGGAGCTCGACGCCTTGGACCCCAACCTGCTTCAGACCACGGTGCGGAAGGCCATCGTCAAGAACATAAACATGAGGAAGTGGAACGCGAGGACCCGTAAGACCGAGGAGCTGCAGAGGTGGATAAGAGACAAACTGGACGACATAGAGAAGGCACTGGACGCGGAGATCGACGACCTAGGGTAAGATACACGGGGAGCAACCGATAATCCGCATGCATGATGAGCGCAGACGATGGAGTAGAAAGTCTTCAAGGATATGGTGATAAGCCCCATGAAGACCTCTGATATGAATAATGACCAAGGGTAGCCACGGCTTCTGTCAGGGTGTGTTACATACATCTTCTTAAATCGCCTGAACTTGCTCCGTTTCACCAGAAACTCGGTGGAGACATAGTGTTGAAGGCGATAGGTTTACGCAGGGGAATGACGGGACTCGAGGTGGCCATCATCCTCGTCGCCTTCGTCATAACTGCCTCCGCGTTCGCCTACATGGTGCTCAACGTGGGCTTCCTGACGGCCGAGAAGGCCCAGTCGGTGATCTCGTCCGGGATCAGCGAGGCCAGCTCAGCGCTGTACGTTGACAGCGACGTCATCGGCAGCTTCGCCAACAACTCGGGGTCCCAGAGCGGCATATGCCTGACAAAGGCCGTCTTCTACGTCAGGCTCGGCCAGGGGGACAGCCCCATCTCCCTCAGCGACTCCAAGCTGGTTGTCACCTACACCAACGAGAGGTGCCACGCCTCGATCTACGACAGCAACGGCACCATAACCACCGTCACCGGGGTGACCGGGGACGGCGACGAGATGATAGAACAGGGGGAGCGCTTCAAGGTGTCCATAGACTTCACCGAGCTGGGCAAAGCCAGCGTCGACCCCGCCCAGAACAGCCAGCCAGACGTCTACGTCCACCCCTACGAGGAGATACGGATAGAGGTCAGGCCTTCAGAAGGCGCCGTGCTCACCATCGAGAGGACGCTGCCCCAGGTAGCCTACACCGTGCAGGCATTCTAGCCGAGCCTGTCTCCTCTGACCCATCTGCCTGTTCTCAAGTCGTAGAACCATGCCCGCCTAGGGTTCTGGGCCACCCTCTCCTTGATCCGCAGCAGCCTCTCGGCGGCGTCCCGCCCCTCGAAGCTTATCTGCGTGTACGCGTCCAGTAGCCGGGCCGCCGAACTGCAGTTCAGGTCGACCCCCAGAAGCGGTCCACCGCAGCCGGAGGGCTCGAGGCTGAATGGGAACTGCCTGCAGCTAGAGGGGCGGTCGCCGTAAACGGCGCACCCCGTCTGCTCGAGGTGTGGGCAGGGCTCCACGGTGAGCTGGTAGGCCAACGTCATGAACCTCGAGTCGTGGGGCCTCCTTCCTACGCCTATGGCGGGTCTGACGATGTCCTCCGGGAACAGGTGAGCCTCCTCGGGCAGCAGGGTGAGGCCCCTCAGTGTCCCCCTGTCCTCCGAGAGGAGGCTTCTGCAGCATTTACCGCAGCGGATGCACGTGAAATCCGTCGTCTCCGACATGGTTGATGACTCACCGTTTCATGGCTGGAAGGGGAAGACGATATCCTTAGGCGGCGGCGGGTAGCTGCGCTTACTATGCGTTAGACCCATGCCGACGAGGAGCTCAGCCAGCCTTATCACGGCCTTGCCCGGGTGGATCACGATCACACCGGGATGCGTCTCCTCGAGCTCTCTCCGGAGCCTGTCGGCGTGGTCGTTCATGGCCATGCAGCCGAGGCACACGGCGTCCGCACCGTCTTCCACTCCCACCACAGCCGTCTCGTGCACCTTTTCATAGCCCGAGGGCTTCCCAAGCTCGAGGACGGGCAGGTCGACGGAGTATATCCCCGTGCAGCGCCCCCACAGCCCGAGGCCCCTCACCTGGCGCTCGGCTAGGCTGAGCACGTGGGGGAGCTGGACCAGTAGGCAGAACTCCTTGGCCAGCATGGAAGCCAGGTACATGGACGCCATCCCGGGACCCAGCACAGGAATGGAGACGAGGTTCCTGGCTGCCTCGAGGGAGGGGTCGTGGCCTCCCCATATCACGGCTGCGTCTGCCCCCTCCTCCTGGCTCCGGAGGACCCTCTCAAGGATGCCGGGGGCGGCTAGCTCCATCTCTGGGAGGGAATCCACGGACGAGGGCGCCGCCCTCGTCGTCACTAGCCTCACATCCACGCCGGGGGAAGCGTGTGACCTCAGGCCCTCCTCCCTCTTCCTCAACGCGTCTCCGCTGAGCCCCGATATAAGCATGATGACGTCGATCCGCATGTCTATGATGAGGCGGGGAATCGAGATAAGAGTTGAGATCATGGTCTCGGCGAAAACTGCGGGAAAATTAGGAAGGACTAAATATCCATGGCCTCGTATTCAGGGCTATTAGGTGAACTAGTCCTTGGAGATGCTGACCCCAATAGTCTTGAGTCTTCTCGCCGGTTCAGCGACTGGGATCGGTGGCCTCCTCGTGTTGTTCTTCGGAAGGATAAACGAGCGGACGTTAGGCTTCTTCATGGGCTTCGCGGGGGGAGTGATGCTCGTCGTCAGCTTCCTGAAGCTGTACGTGGAGGCTCTCACCGTGCTGTCGCCGCTGAAGGTGACGCTGGCCTTCGGCGTCGGCACGGCATCCATGATGGTCATCGACCTCAAGCTTCCCCACATCGAGTTCGGGGAGTGGGAGGCCGAGGTCAAGGACAGGAGACTGCTCAACAGCGGGCTGGTGATCGCGATAGGTATGTCTCTTCACAACATCCCAGAGGGAATGGTCGTCAGCGCCGGGTTCACCCACCTGCCCGAGCTGGGGCTGCTAGTCGCCCTGATGATATGCCTCCACAACATTCCTGAGGGTATCGCCACCGTCACTCCCTTGATCCATTCTGGCGTCGACGGGTTAAAGTCCGTTGGGCTCGCGACCCTGTCAGGGATGGCTGAGCCTCTGGGAGCATTGATAGGAGTTTTCGCCATCCAGTCTCTGGGTGGTGGATCAGCCGTCGTGGGCTGGAGCCTCGGGTTCGCCGCGGGAGTCATGACGTACGTGACGATAGACGAGCTGATACCCGTGGCCCACGAGTACTGCACCGTGAACAACAAGCACGTAGTCTCATCCGGGCTCCTCATCGGCATGGTCTTCGCCCAGGTGGTATCCCTGATGCTGCCCATCTAGTGTAAAGTCTATATACTCTTCCTCAGGAGTTCAACCGATCGACATGAGTACGAAGGCGAGCAGGCTAAAGATCACCGTTCTGAGACGGTTCAAGCCGGAGGAGGTCTTCAAGGAGAAGCCCGTCGGGTACGGGGAGCTGGGCTCCTGCGAGGTCTACGAGGATGGACAGGAGTTCATCGTGGAGGGCGACGGAAAGATGCCTGAGGGCTTCTGCGGGTGGGCGTGGGACGACGTATACAAGGACGTCCAGACCCTCAGGTTCCACGGGGACTTCCAGTGGTTCACCGAGGAGGGCGCCTCCGTGAACTGCTGCACCGACGGCCTGAGGCCCGTGGTCTTCAGGATAGAGCGGATAGACTAGGGCATCCGTGGGCCCTTGGTGAGCTGCTCGAACCCGTCCTCGGTTACCACCACGTTTTCCTCCATGCGGACGCCGCCGTAGCCGGGCAGGTAGATGCCGGGCTCCACGGTGAACAACATGCCCTCCCTGAGGACGTTCTCCGAGGTCTTGGAGAGGCTCGGCACGACGAAGCCGCTCAGGGGGTGGCCGAGGCTGTGGGGGTAGTCCGGGAAACCGTGCTCCTTGAGCACCCTACGCGAGACGGCGTCCAGCTCCCTGCACTCGACGCCCGGCTTAACCATCTGTATAACCGCCTCCACAGCTTGGTCCATGGCCTCCAGCATCTTCATCTTCTTCTGGTCGCTGCCCAGGAGATATGTGCGTGTCTCGTCCGCCGCGTAGCCGTCCACCGACGGGCCCAGGTCCACGAGCATGAACTCGCCGTCCTTGAGCCTCCTTGAGGTGGGCCAGCCGTGGCTGTACGCCGACCTCGGCCCCGTGGAGACTATAGTCTGGAAGCTGGTGACCTCGGCTCCCTCCCGCCTCATGGCGTACTCGGCCTCGGCCGCTATCTCGTACTCGGCGACTCCGGGCCTCATGGCCTCCCGGGCGGCGCTGCACGCGACGTCGGCTAGCTTGCTCACCCTGCGATGATGCTTCACCTCGTCGGGGTATAGGCCGTAGAAGACCTCGGGTATGACTGTCTTTCCTATGTCCACGAGCTCGCCTTTGAGGTTCTCATGGTAGTAGGCGTAGCTGGAGTGGTTAAACCCGTCCAGCGGTGCCCCCACCTTCGAGCCCTCCCGCAGGTGCTGGTTGGCGTAGCCTGCAATCTGCTCCTTCGACTTGGCGCGGCTCTCCAGCCGCTCCACCTGTATCCAGCTCTCGTCGCGTGCGCTGTTCATGTTCACGCTGTAGCAGAACAGCTTGGGGACGCCGTCGATGGGCACGATCATGGCGGCGCCTGAGGGCGTGTCCGCGATGCGTTTGAACCTGGCGCCGCCCCCCGCGTCGTTGAGGAGGTAGACGAGGTCAAGCCCATGCTCCTCCATCTGCTCCTTGAGGCGGCTGTAGCGCCTTCTACAGAAATCAACTGGCTCAGACATGGATCAGGGTTACCCCGCGGCGATATAAAACCACCAATAACTGGCGGCTCATTTCCTCAGGCTGGGGGGAACAGGGTACACGAGCTTGCTGTGCGTGACGCCGAGCTCCACGAGCATCTCGGCTGTCTTCACCGCGGCCTTTACGGGGTTCACCACGGGGACCCCGATGGCCTCGCTGAGCCTCTCGTCCACCATGAGGAACCCCATGCTCA
>CAZQOX010000066.1:0-6519 GCA_964594895.1 uncultured Candidatus Bathyarchaeia archaeon | reverse complement strand
GACCCGACGAAGTAAGACAGGTGAGCCACGACGCGGGACTTTATCTTCTCGAAAATCATGACGGCTGATCTTTCTTTCGGCGTTAGATAAACATTATCAGCAGGCGTTCAGGAGAGAACTAGAATGACCTTCGACCTGTGGAGGCTCGCCCCACTCCTCGCCCTGTCCTTCAGCTCCGGGCTCATCGACCTCAGCCTCGGCATGGGCTACGGCTTCACGGTGACTCCGGTGATGCTGCTCCTCGGCTACACCCCAGCCGAGACCGTGCCCACCGTCCTCTTCTCCTCGTTCATAGGAGGAGCCTCCAGCAGCTTCTTCAACCACCGCCTCAGGAACGCGGACTTCACCCCCGGCAGCCGAGACCTCAAGATAGCGCTGATCACCGGAGGCCTCGGCGTAGTCAGCGCCGTCATAGGGGTGAACACCTCGCTAAGCCTCCCGGAGAGAACCGTGGGGCTATACATAGGCTCCCTCGTAGTAGCCTCAGGCGCGCTGGTGCTCTACAGCAAGTCGCTGATCTCAGGCTTCTCTTGGCCAAAGATAATGGCCATCAGCATCCTAGGCTCCTTCAACAAAGGCATCTCAGGCAGCGGCTTCGGACCCATAATAACCACAGGCGCCATCATGTCCGGGCTAGACGAGAAAGCCTCGGTCTCCATACAGGCGCTATCCGAGACCCTCGTGAGCCTCGTAGGCTTCGCTACATACATAGCCCTGCAGAGCCGAGTAGACGCCCCCATGATCGCGGCTATGTCCCTGGGAGTCACACTAGCCTCCCCCTTCGCAGCCTCCATCGTGAAGAAGGCCAGAGGAAACACGCTGAGAACCATGATCGGAGTGCTAGCGTTAATAGTAGGGGCAAGCACCCTGCTCAAGTACCTCTAACACACAACAAAAAACAGATGTGACCTATAGGAGGTCATAACCCCTCTCAGCGGCTCCTCACGAGTAAACATTCATCCTGCGCCCCCGGACAAAACCCACCAGCCTTATCCCCGCCTCCTCTGCAACCCTTATCCCGGACACCAGAGGCGCCGACACGGAGCAGACCACCGGTATACCCGCGGCGGCGGCCTTCAACACCATCTCACCGGACAGCCGGCCGCTGGACGCGAGCAAACACCGGTTGAGATCGACTCCGTCGAGCAGACACCTCCCAATCACCTTGTCGAGGGCGTTGTGTCTGCCAACGTCCTCGGCGAAAGCCACGACGCCATCGCCCCTATGGTGTATGAGCGCGCTGTGGGTGCCACCCGTCTCCCTGAACACCGTGCTCAGCCTGTTAAGCTCGTCCACGATGCCGTGGATCAAGGCAGCGTCCAAGTCTTCGACAGGCTGGACCCTTCCGACGGAGCCGGGTATGATTCTCGTGGAGCCCGCGCAGGCGGTGGTGAGGAGCCGGCTCTTCCCCATAGTTATCTCGGAGAGATCGACCGGGTTCCTCAGAGACGCGTCGACTCTCTCCGGTTGGACGGTGAGCTCAGCGATGTCGGCGTTTGACGAGACGACGCCCTCGGTGTAGAGGTGCCCCACCACAAGCTCCTCACGCATCCCAGGAGAGGCCACGAGAGTCCTGTAGAACTCGCCGTCGACGAAGACGCACATGGCGACGTCAGACGCCACCGAGTCTTCCAGGGTCTCAGTCGAGCCGTCGCTCCTGATCCGCGTGATCTCAACCTTCCTGACAGACATGTGGACCCATCTAGACGTGGATGCCGATCGATAAAAGACCCACGAATAGGGGCATGAGTTTAATTAACGTCCAGAGAATGGAGTAACCATGTCTGACCCAACGTCCAAAGGCTTCACAGAGGAGGAGCTGGACTACTACTCGCGGCAGATCGTCCTCAAAGAGTTCGGCCTAGAAGGCCAGAGGAAACTCAAGGAGGCGAAGGTCTGCGTCGTGGGGGCAGGGGGCCTCGGCAGCCCCATACTCACGCAGCTAGCGTCTATGGGCGTAGGCAGCGTCAGGGTCGTCGACAGGGACGTCGTCGAGATCTCGAACCTGCAGAGGCAGCACCTATACGGCGTTCACCAGGTCGGTCTGCCTAAGGTCGAGGCCGCGACGGATAGGCTGCGTCGGATAAACCCCTTCATCGAGGTGGAGCCGGTGCCCCTTTCCGTGACTTATGGTAACGCTGAGAGGATCATCGAGGGGACGGACATAGTCGTGGACGCCCTTGACTCCATGGCCGCCCGGTACGCTGTCAACAGGGCGTGCCAGAGAACTGGGGCACCTTTCGTTCACGGCGCGGTGATAATGCAGGTGGGCAACGCGTCCACCATAATCCCAGGCGAGACCGCGTGCCTAGAGTGCTTCCAAGGCGGCTTAGACGACGCAGACCTCCCCAGCTGCGCAGTCCTGGGCGTACACCCTTCGGCTATAAGCCTGATCGCCAGCGTACAGGTGAGCGAGACCATTAGGCTGTTACTCGGAGAGACGCCGGTCCTCGCGAACAAGCTCCTCTTCGCGGACTTGAGGGAGCTGTCCATAGAGAAGGTGCAGCTAGCTAAAGCCGAGAACTGTCAGGTGTGCAGCAGACATCTAGAACCATTAGAGACAGCGCCCGGTGAGACTCGCGTCGAGGAGATCTGTGGAAGAGAGGGGAGAAGGGTATGGATCTTCTCGCCCGAGCATGCAGAGGAGATCGATCTAGGGGAAATCAACGATAGACTGGATAGTCTTGGTTACACGATCGCCGTCAAAGGAAGACTGGGGACAAGCTTCGAGAACGAGAAAGTTAAGGGCAGCTTAATGGTCTCCGGCGTCACCGTCATCGAGGGAGTGAGAGACCGGGGGGCAGCGGAGAAACTGCGGGGACGGTTACTAGGATAACATGTGTCGTTATTTTGGACTCGATAAAAAGGGGATATACACCCCCATGGGACTTTAGGCCTAGTCCTTGGCCTCTGTGATGCTCTTCAGGACTATGCTAGCCGGAACATCGCCTGTATCCACTGAGAGTTTCTTGTCGGTTGCGTCGATCTCAATGGCGTTCCTTCCCGTGGCATCAACCTTGCTGATGCTCTCGAGGGGCACGTTCATGGTTATTTTGTATTCCTTGGACAGGAACCCCTTCACGTTCTGGAACATCAGACGCTTGTTAGAGATGATCAGATACCCGCTTCCCCCGTCGAAGCGACTGGTGTAAGTTTTCTGTATGACCTCACCGGGCTCTAGGGCCTTCTCCGCTTCCTTGTACCAGTTTTGTGTCATTCTTGGTCAGGATAGAGACTCAGGGGCGACCCATTAAACGTTCCAGTATTATTGTATATACACGTATATGGAATAATGTGGATATCGATTTATTTGCATCGTTGGTTGAGCTATGAAAAACCTTTTATTCTAATAGATATGGGCGGCTCGGCCCAATTCCGTCATGGCGGCAGCAGAGGAAGTGGTGAAGCCTAGTTTTCCTCAGGCTTGTATGCCCTGTCGATGACTATCTCCGCTATGTCTGCGGCGCACTCGCTTATCCTCATGATGTTCTCCCTGATGGCGAACAGCTCGAGGAACACGGCTCTGTCGTTGATCCCGAAGCTGGGGAGTGGAGCGATCTTCCTTAATAGTTGACGTACCTTCTCTTGGTTATTTATGATGATGTTGGTATCATGCACCGTCTTTGAGATGAAGCACTCCACCGCCTTCTCGTAGGAGTCGAACGAGAGGCGTGCCACCTCGATGAAGACGGCCCAAACATTCAGGGATATAACGCCTTGGTGCTCTACCAAGTTCACTAAATGTTGAGCGATGTTCGTAGTGTGGTCGGCGACACGCTCTATCCTGTCAACGAGGTTCTGATAGTCGAGGCAGTCGAGAATATCCAGCCCCAGGTTCCCGGCGAGGGAGGGGTTGATGGCGGCACACCGTATTAAACGGATCAGGTAGAACATGAACTGGTCAACGTCGTCCTCAAGGGACAGAACGGAGCCTGCGAGGTCGCTGTCCCACGTCTCCATGGCCACGAGTATGTCCGCACACATAGAGAGGGTGATGAGATGCATTCGATCCAAGCCCTGCTCCACCGACGCCATGGACTCGTCCATGAGGGTCTGGAGGATCACCTCGCTCGCGTGGGACTCGATGATCCTCAGGTATAGGGACTTCACGACGTCCCTGATGGCTTTCTGTTGTCTGGTCGTGAAGATCTTCTTCGACGTGAGCTGGATCGTGCTGTAGCCGTTGAGATAGCAACCTATGACGATGCGTATGATGGTGTCCTCTTCCTCGTCGGGCTCGATGACGACGATCTTCATCTTCTCCCTTTCCCCCGTCTTAATGGTGGGGTGCACCACAAGCGAGAGGTCGCGAAGGGTCTCGAGGGATACGATGTCTCCCCTGTTCACGTTATTCACCTTCAGCCAGTCCTTGGGGAGAGAGACGACGAGAGACGACTTCCCCAGAGCCATGATCTTCCTAGTTTCCATAGCTTGTATTCAGTGAGGAAATACATATATAACCTATACCCTGAAGCATCCGAAAGGAAATTGTATATATCAGTATAGAGCCCTATTTCTCGGTCATCGCCCTGATGATCAATTCGGCCTCCCCTAACCGTTCCTCGGAGTCGGTGTCGAAGAACGTACGCAGCTCCGGGTCGACGACCCTCAACCTCTCTACAGGGATCAATGACACGTCATCGAGGCTCAGGAAGATCATCCGAACCCGCAGATCTCCTTCTCTGTGGAGTCGCTCGGCCTCCCTGAGAGCGGTTTCGACGTTATAGACTGCCGCGAGGGGTTCTATCCAGCCGTTGGGTTTCTCGAACACGGCGCCGTCCCGGCCCTCAGCCTCGGCGAACAGCATCTCCACAGCCTCGTCGCAGATGAACGGCATGTCGCATGCGACGGCGAAGGCGTACGGATGTTTGCAGAACGATAGCCCCGTCATAAGGCCGACGAGAGGCGAGCCCTCAGGATACATGTCCGTCACGACGAGGACGCCGTCCACAGCCCGCCGATATTTTTCCTTCTGTTCCTCCGAGGCAACCACGACGATGACCTCGTCGACACGGTCACGGATCCTGTCAACGATGTGTTTCGCGAGGGGCTTGCCTGCGAGGCTTCGGAGACCCTTGTCCGTGCCCAGCCTAGTGGACGACCCCCCAGCTAACACGATTCCGGACCTTTTCAAGGCGCGCCCATTCCTCCTAATCTACAGGGTTCCTCTCGATCCCTTTGAGCATTGAAGCCAAGAATTTTAACTTTGCCAGATGAAGGGGTTATTTGCGTGGCAACGATCTTCGGTAGAGTATTCTTACATGAAATGCTTTTAGGATTCAACGCCGCTGGGGCATATATCAGCTCCTCGGCCTCAATGGGAACGGGGATAGCCATTGCCCGTCTGTGGCTTTCAGGGATGACGGTTTTCTCTACGGTCACGGATATCTCCTCCACGTCCCTGAGGTTAATCTGAAGCATATCTTTCGATGATCCCAAGTACAGGCCTCACGAGACCCGAAATCGGCCCAATGGACTCGGTGATGATCCTTACATCGTGAACATCACTTTTAGAGAAAGCCCCTAGCACGACCACCCCTAAAAGATAGATCACGAGGACGAGGAACCCGCCCGAGAAGAGCTCAATCCAGGGATTCCACGATACCAGAGAAAACAAGTAAGCAGCCGCTACGAACCCGGCGAAAGACGGAATAAACGTCTTCACAGTGGCCTGATAGTCTGGGGCGAAACCGAACTTCTTCTTTATCGCCCAAAGCGAGTAGACTGTACCGACCCTGGGGCCGAGGAACTCCGAGACCAGAAGCCCTATGACCCCGTATCGTGGAACCAGAACAATGTTCAGTGGGAGAGTGACGAAGTTCTGGAGCAGGTTGATGTTAAGAGTGGTCTTAGTCATGTGCTGGCTGTTCAGCAGCCTAAGGTTGCTCAGAGAGCCTAGGCCGGTGAAGAAGAACAGGGCGAGGTATAGCCTCATGTAGAGGGAGGCCTGAGGGTACGCGTCCTCGTAGAGTATCTCGATGATCTGGGGTGACATGGCGATTATCGCCGCGACCATGGGGTATACGATGAGGGACGTGTACTTGATGGACGCCCTGTAGACGTACTCCAGATCGTCCTGCCTGTTCTCGAACTTGGAGAACAGAGGTAACATGGTCTGGGAGATCGGGGTAACGACGAGGCCCAGCAGGGCTGAGAACCTCGTCGCGACGCTAAAGTTGCCGATGAGGTTGTTGGCTACGAA
The DNA here is from genome assembly GCA_964594895.1 of uncultured Candidatus Bathyarchaeia archaeon. Classification (GTDB taxonomy): domain Archaea; phylum Thermoproteota; class Bathyarchaeia; order TCS64; family TCS64; genus RBG-16-57-9. The sequence goes on along the minus strand of CAZQOX010000066.1, from coordinate 317 downwards.
CTGTGAGAGCAGATACGTGTTTATGTAGGGCCTGATCCCGGCAATAAGGTTCGAGAAGAACAGCGGGTAGCCGTATGCCATCAGCATTTTCACGCCTTCCACATGGGAGAGGGTGGACTTCGATTTCTTCACCGACTTCCATATCACATAGACAAACACGACGCCCAGAGCCCCGGCGAACATCATGGGCCCAGCCTCTCCCAAGGCGGCCCCAACCGGCCCGTAACCCAGATAGACGAGGACGGGTCCAGTCAGGCTCTTCAGGATCGAGTAGAAGATAGAGTGGTAGCTCTTCAGCGACATGCGTTCGTAGCCGA
>CAZQOX010000065.1:0-6561 GCA_964594895.1 uncultured Candidatus Bathyarchaeia archaeon | reverse complement strand
CCGTCGAGAGCGCCGACAAGATCAGGAAGAACCTCACGGAACGCAACTGGGGGGAGGCCTTCGGCTCGGTCGACAGCGACATGATAGAAGCCTTCTCCATCTGCGGTGATCCCGACCAATGCGTGGAGCAGATCGACGGGCTGTTCAAGACGGGTATAACCCACTTCATTACGGGGTCCCCGCTTGGGCCCAGCAAGAAGAAGTCGATAAACCTCTTCGGGAACGAGGTCATGCCACACTTCAAGGAAGCCTAGGGCACAGAAGACAGTGTCAAACTTTTTTTTCTCATGGTATATAAGACCCAGACTTGATCATAGATTCGTGACTGACTCAAAGAGGGCGATCAGAGTCGTCATGACTCTAGGCCTTATATTATTGTTTACATCCATGGTGCTGTACCGGCCATACAGCTTCTTTGGAGACTTTTCAGTTGACCTGAAGGACGCCGTCCACTGGTACGGAATAGCTGGCGGGCTTCTCTTCATGTTATCCACAGTCCTAAGATTGGAGAGACTCAAGCAGACCCTAGGGGAGCGGTGGCTGAGCCTGCACTATCTAGCGGGTGGGCTTTCCTTGGTCTTCGCCGCCCTCCACTCGAGGTCCAGAGCCGCTGTGATCGTTCCGTTGCACTACTCAAGCTACTATATCCTGGTAATCATGGCCGTCGTGGTGGCCAGCGGTTTAGTTTTCAGGTACCTATCACCAGACAAACAGATTGTGAAGACGCTACAACTCTTCCATGGCCCGTTCGTGGCCGCCATATACCTTTCATTGGTTTACCATGTGCTCGTGAAGACTGGCCTGATCTGATACAACTATATTCCGCGGTGCATCACGGTCCCATGTAGTGAAGCTCAACAGGTTCATCCTTCATGTGACCATATTAGCGGCGCTCTCAGGCCTACCCAGCATGGCCTCTGCTCAGGACGAGCCGGTGATACAGATATACGGGCTCGTCGACTCGCCTCTCAACATAACGCACTCGGAGTTCCTGCGGCTTCCGATGACGTCTGTCAACGCCTCATGCATCTGCGTAGGGGCACCCCCTGAGAACCTAGGGGTCAACAGCTTCGTCGTATACACCCATAACTGGACGGGCGTGAGGGTGTCGGACCTACTCACCCTCGCCGGCGTGCAGGAAGGAGCCGTGGACGTCGTCTTCCGCGACGACACCCAGTACAGCAGCAGCCTTCCCCTAGACGTGGCGTTGGAGCCCGATAAGATCATAGCTGTGTACGCCGACGGGGAGGCCCTTGACCGCTATCAGGGCTACCCGTTCAGGCTCGTAGTCCCCTGCTGGTGGGGGTACAAGTGGGTCAAGTTCATAACACGCATAGAGGTCGTGGACTACGATCACCTGGGGTTCTGGGAGAGCCACGGCTACCCGGACATAGCAAGGATCCCAGACTGCGATACAACGGCCTCCAACGCGACGGTATTCACACCTGCAGCGCAGAGCCTAGCATTACTTGGGGTATCGATGATGGCAGTCGCCGTCTATCTCTCGCAGCGATGAGAGGCGTCTCCGCAACGCAACGGTTGAGTAAAACGTTTAGCATGCTCCGGCGTCTATCTATCCATGACCATCGAATACGATTTGTTGATCAAGAAAGCCTTGATCGTTGACGGGACCGGGGCCCTAGGCTATGAGGGGGAGCTCGCGACCAAGGGCGAGAGGATAGCGGCGATATCGAAGGAGCGCATCAAAGGCGACGCCGCCAAGGTCATCGACGCCTCTGGGCACGTCGTTGCCCCGGGGTTCATCGATGTCCACAACCACGGCGACATAAGCATACTCCACTACCCCCGGGCGGAGGGGTTCCTCCACCAGGGCGTCACCACCTTCGTCGGGGGGCAGTGCGGCAACAGCGCCGGCCCCTTCGGGGACTGGATAGGCATGCCGTGGTTCCACAGCGACATCTACATGGACATCAACCCCGTGATGTACGGGAACGATTGGCTCATGCCCAGGGACGCCTTCAACAGGCGCCACAGGGAGGTCTACGGCTGGGAGATCGACTGGGACACCATGGGCGGCTTCATGGAGCGCGTCGAGGCCAAGGGCGTAAGCCCCAACTACGCCCCCATGGTGGGCCACGGCGACATCAGGAGCCTCGTGATGGGCCCCGACTACGAGCGGCACGCCACAGAGAAGGAGGTCGAGGAGATGGTGAAGCACACCGGGCAGGCCATGGAGGAGGGCTGCATAGGCCTCACAGTGGGGAGGGACTACGACCCAGGCATCTGGGCCAGCTTCGACGAGATACTCGCGTGCGCCAAGATGGCCGCCGGGTACGGCGGCGTATACGCCAGCCACAGCCTCCGGACGGGGCACCGGAAGCCCAGGAGGCCAGGCGAGTTCCCGCCCATAAAGACCCACGGCGTCCTTGAGGCCATAGACGTCGGCAGGAAGACAGGGATGCCCGTCCAGGTCTCACACCTCGGCGTCCTCTACGACGTGGTCCCAGGCGACGACAGGGAGCTATCGAAGGCGGCGATAGACGCCACGTTGAAGATCATCGACGACGCCTTGGAGGAGGGCATAGACGTCCACTTCGACGAGATACCCAACCACCTGGCCGGCGGCGTCGGCACCTCCCCCTGGCTGGTCCACAACCTCAGGCCGTGGCTCAACGTCGCGGGCACCCCGGAGCGGCTCGCGGAGGCGCTGAGGATGCCTGACTTCAGGGAGGAGATCAAGGACAAGATAATGAGCGGCAGGTACTACAGGTTCAACCCCAACATCGACCGCTTCTGGGCGAAGAACAAGGTGATCGTGGAGTGCAGCGAGGAAAGGTACCTGGAGAAGACGGTGCAGGAGATCGCCGAGGCAGAGGGCCTCGACCCGCTGGACGCGTTGATGGACGTGCTCATGGCGGACCCCTACACCAAGGCGGTGCGTAGGGGTGACGACGACTGGGTGAAACTGGAGTTCTATAAACACTCCAACGCGATGGTCGGAGTCGACACCTTCGCCGTGGACGATAAACGGGAGAGCTGGTACAAGCCACCCAGCTACCCCAACGAGAACAGCTACGGCGGCTTCGCCCGGTACCTGAGGAGGGCCGTGGTTGAGACAGACACCCTGACGCTCGAGGAGGCGGTGCGGAAGATCACCGGCAGCCCAGCCTCCAAGTTCAAGCTCAGGGACCGTGGCGTGCTCAAGGAGGGGGCGTACGCGGACATCACGGTCTTCAACCCTGAGACCGTGACAGACAGGGGAGACCAGGTGGAGCCCAGGAGGTACGCCGGCGGGGTACCTTACGTTATCGTCAACGGGGAGCTTGTAGTCGAGGACTCAAAGCACACGGGAAGGCTGCCGGGGAAGGTGCTCCGGAGAGAGTAACCACCCTCTTCATCGCTGAGTGACGCTGAATCTCTTTTCACGTAATCACTTATCTTGCACCGATTAGTATCTCAGAGAGATGAAGGTCAGGGTAAGGGTCTTCGGCGACGTTGCCTCCTCCGTAGGGAGCAAACATATGGTCGAGTTGAGCGAAGGCGCCACGGTTCTATCATTGACGAACACCATCCAAGAGAACGCGGGCAACACTAGACGCGGCTACCTGGGGGGGCTCAAGGTCGGCGGAGCGGACCTGGCCATCATGGTCAACGGCAAGAACATCGCGTTGCTAGATGGAGTGAACACGATGCTCTTCGACGAGGCCGACGTAGTCATAATGCCCTTCGTGGTCGGCGGGTGACTCTCCCGGCACCAATTCGATATGATCATGTGTGCAGCTCGATGGTAAAATGCTTAAACCCGTTCATCGGTTCAGTTAAACGATAATTATGAAGGGATGGAACGGTAAGATCCTCAGGGTAGACCTCACCAAGGGAGCCACTAAGGTTACAACCTACTCCGAGGAGACAGCCAAGAAGTTCATCGGCGGCAGGGGCCTCGCAGTGAAGCTCCTGTGGGACGAGCTGCCGCCGGGGGCCGACCCCCTCGGGCCGGAGAACATCATAGTCTTCGCCACGGGGCCATACACGGCTTTCCAGGTTCCCAACAGCGGCAAGATGGTGGTCGCCTCCAAGAGCCCCTTGACGGGCGGCTACGGCGACGGCAACCTGGGGACCCGGGCGGCCACCAACATGAGGAAGTGCGGCGTCGACGCCGTCGCGGTCACCGGTAAGGCCGAGAAACCCGTCTACCTCTACGTCGAGGACGACGAGGCGGAGATCCGTGACGCCGGCCACCTCTGGGGCAAGGACAGCTACGAGACGGAGGACTGGATTCTCGAGGAGCACGGCAAGGCGGCGGGGGTCCTGATAATAGGGCAGAGCGGAGAGAACCTGTGCAGGCTGGCCACCGTGGTGGCCCAGAAGGGCAGGGCCGGGGGAAGGCCGGGGATGGGCGCCGTGATGGGCAGCAAGAACCTGAAGGCCCTCGTCTTCAAGGGAAGCAAGGAGATACCCGCCGCCGACCCGGAGAAGCTCAAGGAGCTCGGCAAGGCTGGCTTCGACAAGATACTCAAGTTCGACACTTACCCAGGCTGGAAGAGGGAGGGCACCATGATGGCAGCCGACATGATGCAGACGGCAGGCGCGCTGCCTACACGAAACTTCAGCGAGGGCGTCTTCGAGCACATCGAGAACGTGAACGGTGACGCGGTACACGCCGCCACCGTGACTCAGCGGGGCTGCCCCAACTGCAACATGATATGCGGCAACACCATCATCGACAGCGAGGGCAGGGAGTCCGAGCTGGACTACGAGAACGTCACCATGCTCGGCAGCAACATCGGCCTCGGCGACCTCCAGCAGATAGGCACACTGAACAGGATGTGCGACGAGCTGGGCCTGGACACCATAGGAGCAGGCAACGCCATCGGGTTCGCCATGGAGTGCGCCGAGAAGGGGCTCCACGACATCGACATCACGTGGGGCGACTTCGAGGGAGCCAAGAAGCTGCTGTACGAGATGGCTGAGATGAAGGGCGACGGAGCCCTCTTCGGCCTAGGCACCAGGGCGGCGGCGGAGAAGATCGGGGGCGAGGCGCCCGACTTCGCGATCCACGCCAAGGGCTTGGAGGTGAGCGCCTACGACTGCCACGTCTGCCCCGGCATGGCGCTGAGCTTCGGCACGAGCCCAATAGGGGCGCACCACAAGGATGCGTGGGTCATCAGCTGGGAGATCAGCAGCGGCATCCGCGAGGAGTATGTGCCCGAGAAGGCGGACAAGGTCATCGAGTTCCAGCGCATCCGCGGCGGCATGTTCGAGACCCTCGTGGGCTGCAGGTTCCCGTGGATCGAGCTGGGCTACCCCCTCGAGGACTACCCCAAGTACTTCGAGGCAGCCACCGGCGTCAAGATGAGCCTCGACGACATGTGGCTGATGGGTGACCGCGTCTACGCCCTCGTACGCGCCTTCTGGGTTAGGGAGTACGGCGACAGGTGGGACAGGCACATGGACTACCCGCCTGAGCGGTGGTTCAAGCACCCACTCACCGAGGGGGCCCTCGCCGGTAAGCACCTAGACAAAGAGAAGTACGACAAGCTGCTGGGCTTCTACTATGATAAGCGGGGCTGGGACGACAGGGGCATACCCACCGAGGCGACGCTGAAGAAGTTAGGCTTGTCCAAAGAGGCAGAGCAACTGGCTAAATTCGTGGGCCTCAAGTAACCCCAACATTATTTTTATTCTCCACCTTTTTCATAGGCGTCTCTACGTGGATGATGAGGTCCACGTCTTGTAGCTCGTTCTCGACGTCCCACTCCAGGTGGTCCGTGAAGTCGTGGGCCTCCTGAACAGAGAGCGACCCATCCACTGAGAGATGAAGCTCTGCGAACACCCTGTCTCCACTCCTCCTGGTCTTGAGGTTATGGTAGTCCACGAACTGGCTCTTATGCCTGTCCATCAGCTCCCTGATCTTCTCCTCTGTCTCTGGGCACGACTCGTCCATGAGGCCACTGCCCGACTTGTAGACGAGGCCGATCCCAATCCTGAGGACCATGAAAGCTACTACAAAAGCCATGAGCGGGTCGAGCACAGGGATGCCGAGGAACTGCCCGATGAACAACCCGAAGGCCACTCCTACCGATGAGACCACGTCCGAGAACAGGTGCTTGGCGTCTCCCTCCAGGGCGATGCTTCTTGTCTCCTTTGCCTTGTTCATCAGCAGCCACGAGAGCAACCCGTTCAGCGTGGTGGCGAGGAGGGATAGACCTATCGCAACGTTCAAACTCACTAAGGGAACCGGCTTATACAAGCGGTTGAGCGCCGCTAGACCAATTAGAGCCCCGGCCACGATTATTAGGGTGCCCTCTATGAAACTCGATATGTTCTCGACCTTCTGGTGCCCATACCGGTGGTTGTCGTCGGGGGGCTGCTCGCTTATCCTGACACTCATGTACATCATGAGGGAGGCCAAGATGTTCACGATGGACTCTAGGGCGTCGGACAGCAATGCGACGGAGCCAGATATATAGTACGAGTAAAGCTTGATGCCGAATATGGTCACCCCGCCCACGATGGCTGTTGCGGCTATCCCTCGTTTGTCCATCCTCCACCCATGCACGGAACTCGCTTTTAGGAGTTACCTTTAGCTAGACTAAAAAA
>CAZQOX010000064.1:0-6615 GCA_964594895.1 uncultured Candidatus Bathyarchaeia archaeon | reverse complement strand
GGCTCGTCGAGAAAGGCGTCGACGCTATCTGCGTCTCCTTCCTCAACTCCTACGTGAACCCCGAAAACGAGAGGAAGGCGGGAGAGATTATTAGAAGCCGCCACGACGTGCCAGTCGTCCTCAGCCACGAGGTCACCCGGGAGTGGAGAGAGTACGAGCGGTTCTCAACGGCCGCGTTGAACGCCTACGTCCTCCCAATCCTTGACAGGTACCTCAGCAGGCTGCAGGGCTCCCTCACCAGGGACTCCCGCAGGTGCATGGCGATGACCTCCGACGGCGGGATGGTCTCATTCGACTTCGCCCGGAGGTTCCCCATATACACCGTCGAGTCCGGCCCCGTGGCCGGGGTCATCGGGGCGATAGGGGTAGCCGAGGCCGTCGGGGAGAAGGACATAATCGCGCTTGACGGCGGCAGCACGACCACCAAGGCGTCTCTCGTAGAGGATCTCAACCCGGAGGTCACCACAGAGTACTACGTCGAGAGGGACAGGTTCAGGCCCGGGTTCCCCGTGATGATCCCCGTCGTAAGGACGGTGGAGATAGGGAACGGCGGCACAAGCATAGCCTGGATCGACGAGGTGGGCAGGGTGAGGGTCGGGCCCTTGGCGGCGGGCGCCGACCCGGGGCCCGTCTGCTACGGCAAGGGAGGGGATCAGCCGACCCTAACAGACGCCTACGTCGTCACCGGGATGCTGAACCCCGACTACCTCCTAGGCGGAGAGTTGCCCATTCACAGGGACCTGGCGGTGAAGGCGATCAACGGGGTAGCGGAGAAGCTCGACACGAGCCTCGAGGAGGCCGCCGAGGGAGTGATTAAGCTGGCGAACGAGAACGCGGCCTACGCCATAGACCTGGTCTCGGTGCAGAGGGGGTACGACCCCAGGGACTTCACGCTCATCGCCTACGGCGGCTCCGGCCCCATGTTCGCCCCCTTCATCGCCGAGGAGCTGGAGATCGGTAAGATAGTCGTGCCCGTCATTCCCCCGGGGGTGTTCTCCGCGTGGGGTATGCTGAACACGGACGTGCGCCACAACTCTATACACACCCACATAACCAGGCTGGACGCGCCGGACGCCCTCGAGACCCTGATCCGCATCTACACGGACCTCGAGGACGAGGTGAAGTCCATGTTCCAATCGGAGGGCGGCGAAGGCCCCACGGCGATCGAGAGGTACGCTGACATCCGGTACTATGGGCAGGAGCACACCGTCAAGGTGTCGGTGCCTCCCGGGGCGCTCGCGTCACCCGACCTTCAGACGATCCTCGGGAGCTTCCACGCGACCCACGAGAGAGAGTACGAGTTCAAGCTGCCCGGCGACCCCGCCGAGATCGTCAACTTCCACGTGGTGGGCATCAGGAGGGTCCAGAAGCTCAGCCTCGGGGAGCTACCCGAGCCGTCTGGGTCCCAGGACCCGCTGCTCACCGAGAGGAGCGTGTACATCAACGGAGGCTACGAGGAGCTCCCCGTGTACGACAGAACCCTTCTAACCGTCGGGTTCAGCCTCGAAGGCCCAGCCATCATCGAGGACCCGACCGCCACGATAATAGTGCTCCACGGGCAGAAGGCGTCCGTGGATAGGTTTGGTAACACCGTCATAAGGAGCGTGGTAAGATGACAGAAAAGAACAGCACGTCCCCGTTCACCCTCGAGATCATCAAGAACGGCTTGATAGTGGCCTCCGAGGAGATGTTCCACGCCTGGGGTCGGACCGCGAAGAGCCCCGTCATCTACGAGGTCCTAGACTACGCCGTAGGTCTCATAGACGCCGAAGGCGAGAACCTCGTGACACAGGCCCCCGGGATACCCGGCTTCACGGGCGTCCTCGACTTCGCCGCCGGGGAGGTGGTGGAGATGTGGGGAGACGACATCCAGGCCGGGGACGTCTTCGTGAGCAACGTCCCATACCAGTCCGGGACCCACCTCAACGACGTAACCCTGATAACGCCCATCTTCCACGGCGACCGGAGGCTCGGGTTCGCCGTGGCCAAGGGCCACTGGAGCGAGGTCGGGGGGATGCACTTCGGCAGCTGGACGTCCGACTCCACCGAGATCTACCAGGAGGGGATCCAGTTCCCCTGCGTGAAGCTCTACGTCGGCGGCGAGCCCAACAGAAACATCATCGAGATGATCAGGTACAACTCCAGGCTCCCCGACTTCGTCCTCGGGGACATGTACGCCCAGGTGGCGTCGTTGAGGGTCGCAGGGAGGAGGGTGAACAGGCTCGTCGACAAGTACGGCCTTGACACGGTCCTCGACGCCATGGACAAGCTCCTAGAGGACGGAGAGAAGTACGCCAGGCTCAAGATGAAGGACCTGCCCAAGGGGACCTTCACGGCCGAGGACTGGATCGACGACGACGGCATAACGGACGACCCCATCCCGGTGAAGGTGGAGGTCAAGATCACCGACGACGAGTTCCTTGTGGACTTCACCGGCAGCGGCAAGCAGGCCGCGGGGTCCATCAACTCGGCGTACCCCAGCACCGTCTCCGGGGTCAGGGAGACCTACATGGCCATGATAGACCCCTACACCCACCCCAACGGGGGCTTCTTCGCGCCCCTCAAGATAATAGCACCCAAGGGAACGGTGTTCAACCCACAGAGGCCCGCCCCCACCTCCACGTTCTGGGAGGGGATGTCCCACGCCGCGGACATAGTCTGGAAGGCCCTAGCCCACGTCTCCCCTGAGAGGCTGAGCGCGGGCCACTTCCTCTCCATAGAGGCCACGATCCTCGGCGGCGTAGACGACAGGACCGGGGCGCCCTTCGCCATCGTCGAGCCCCAGCCCGGGGGATGGGGGGCAGGGTACGACATGGACGGCGAGAGCGCCCTCGTTGCCTGCGGCGACGGCGAGACGTACATAGCCTCAAGCGAGGTCTACGAGCGTAGGACGCCGATACTGGTCGAGCGGTACGCCCTCAACACCCTGGACGGGACCGGGCACGGGACCTACAGAGGCGGCTTCGGCGCCGTCAGGAACTACAGGCTCCTGTGCAGCGAGGCGAGCTTCACGGTCTCCGCGGGGAGATCCAAGTTCCCGTGCTGGGGCGTGGACGGAGGAATGAAGGGCACGCCGAACTACGCCGTAGTCTACAGGCAGGGCGAGGAGCCCATGAGGGTGTTGAAGGTCGCGGCCCTCAAGGTGCGTAAAGGCGACATGGTGAGCCTAGTCACCGGGGGAGGCGGCGGCTGGGGAGACCCCCTGAAGAGGGCGCCGGAGCGGGTGCTCAGGGACGTGTTAAACGAGTACGTGACCCCCGAGGTCGCCCGAGAGGTCTACGGAGTCGAGATAAATAAAGAGACGATGGAGATCGACGCCGAAGCAACCATGAAGCTCAGAAGGAGTAAATGAATAACCCAATTTTTCATTACAACAGAGTTCATATGATGATAAGAGACAGGTTTGCGGTCGATGGGATGGAAAAATCAAAGGATAAGCTGTTAAAATCGTTATACTTGACAAATTTTCTCTCTTCTCTCGCTTTTGGAACCATAATCTACCTCCTCCCTGTCTACGCCGAAGGACTGGGGGCCTCCTACTACGACCTTGGAATAATCGGTGGAGTCGGTAACGCCGTCTACACCGTGTCGACGTTGATCACCGGCGTCCTCCTAGATATGTTCGATAGGGCCCGGTTCTACTCCGTGTCCTGCATCCTTGGGGTCGTCGCCACACTCTCGTTCCTCCAGACCGCCGGCGTGACAGAGATAATGCTAGTCCGGGGGTTACTGGGCGGCGTATCCGCGGCGTTCTGGGTGGCAACCAGCACCCTCATCGCCGACAACTCGCCACCAGAGCAGCTCACCAGGTCGATGGCACGCTACAATGTTTCATGGATAACGGCGTTCGCGGTGGGCCCCTTCCTCGGGGGCATGATCATAGATGTCTTTGGGTTTCCGTTCCTCTTTGCGACGGCGTCGACACTCAACGTGGTGGGCTCCGTCATTATATTCGCGTTCATTCGCCCCAATCTGGAAGGAAAAAAAGGAGGTAGCAACCTACGGGTAAGCTATCAAGCCCTGAAAAGCCTGTTCTACGTGTATGCGGCTCTGATACCCTACGCCCTGATCCTCGGGGTATACATGGCGATACTGCCGGGCCACATGAAGGCGTTGGGGATCACAACAGCCGTGGTGGGGCTGCTCATCACAACCTCAAACGGCTTCAGGGGGCTGGGCTTCCTATTTGCTGAGCGGTTTGTGGCTTGGGGAGTAAAGAAGTCCCTTGCACTGGCCTCGGTTCTCCTGTTCGTCGCGCTCCTCCTCGTCGCGTTCTCACAGGGAGTGGCAGGTTTCCTCCTTCCCATGATCCTCCTCGGCTTCGCGGGAGGGATCATAACGCCGGTCATACTCGACTGCGTCGCCGGTGGAGCCCATCCCGGCGCCCTCGGGGCTGCCCTTGGTACACATGAAGCCGTCTACGGGCTCGGCATGTGCCTCGGACCCATAGCGGGAGGAGCCTTCGCCGAAGCCTACCAGCCCACAGCGCTGTACCTGACGCTGGCGACGCTCTCGCTGCTGATGCTCCCCGTCATACGAGCCATCAATAAAAAGCCGGAGAACAACCCTCACCAGGGGTGAGGGACAATTATAAGTAGAGTAAATAATACCAAGGTAGATCGCCATGAAGTTAACTAAGGATCAAGAGAGCCACGCCTTAGCCCTCCATAAGGAGGCCCTCGTAGTAGATTTCCACTGCGACGGCGTCCTAGCCACCCTACCCGACTCCGCCTACGTCATCGGGGACGCGAAGAAGAGGACACTCCACGAGAGATCTGACAACGGCCACGTGGACATCCCCCGGCTCCTGGAGGGCGGCGTAGACTGCCAGGTGTTCTCCCACTTCGTGGAGCCCATATACAACCCCATCGCCCCCCACAGGATGCTCCAAGTCCTGGGGTACAGCCTGAACGAGATCGAGAAGTCAGACAAGGTGAGCCTGGTCAAGAACTACGACGACATAGTCGCCAACGACGGCAAAGGGCTCAGCTTCATGATAGGGTTCGAAGGCGGCGAGGCCCTGGTCAACGACCTACGGTTGCTGAAGGTCTACCACACGATCGGCCTGCGGAGGATGACCCTGACCTGGAACAACAGGAACATGATCGCTGACGGCGTTACGTGGCAGAGATCCAAGGGAGGCCTGACCGAGTTCGGCACCGACGTCGTCAAGGAGTGTAACAGGCTGGGCATCCTCGTCGACGTCAGCCACATCACCGATCAGGGGCTCTGGGACACGCTGGAGGCCAGCGAGGAGCCGGTGATCGCGTCTCACTCGAACTGCAGGGCCCTGTGCAGCCACATGAGGAACCTCACGGACGAGATGATCAAGGCTCTGGCCGAGAAGGGAGGGGTGATAGGCGTCAACTACGTGCCATTCTTCCTGAAAGACATCGACTTCGCCAAGCTGAGAGGCGGAGACGAGGAGGAGAAAAGGAAGGCGGAGTCCGTCACCGTGGAGACCGTCGTCGACCACATAGACCACATGGCAGAGGTAATCGGAAACGCCGACCACACAGGCCTGGGCTCCGACTTCGACGGGGTCCCCATGATCGCGAAGGGACTAGACGACGCCAGCAAGCTGCCGAACCTGACCAAGACCCTCGTCGCCAGAGGCTACTCGGATGAGGAGATCAAAGGCATACTGGGAGGCAACTTCCTCCGAGTAATCAAAAAGATATGCAAATGAAGCCCCTCCTCATAGACTGAGGCTTACCCCTTTTCACGGGCTTGTTTTACTTCCTCAGATATGGCATGCTTCGCTTCTTTGTTCTATAGCCTTTGCGTTCTGACGGTATGCAGAATAAAAATGGGGGAGCTAGCCCTGGAAGGCGGGGGGCGTCGGTATCTTCTTCCACTCACGGATGAACTCGGCGACGAACTCGACCCGCTCCTCGAACCGCTTCGCGTACTCATCGGGGTCGGCGTCACGGGGGCTCCCCAGCCCGTAGATGCCGTCCGCGCTGAAGTCGTCTGTGTCCGGCTGGCTGCACGCCCCCCAGACCTGGCTGACGACCTCGTAGTCGTCCCTGTCGGGGTCGAGGAACTCCCGGAGCCTCGGGTCAACGTCCAGCGTCGGCGTCCATTCCTCCGGCACCCTGTCCATCTCCACCAGATCGGGGAACATGTACAGGGCTGCCCCGGTTTCGTTGATGCCACTGTGCACGTCCCAGAGCCTCTTCTGCCTGTCCGCGAAGACCTTCGCCAGCTCGGTGCCGCCGGGGCCGCTCGGCGCCGCCACCATCACCCCGTACTCCCGCTTAGCCAGCTGCACAACGAGGTTCATGATGTTCCTGTTTCCGCCGTGCCCGTTCATTATCACGAACCGTTTGACTCCGTGGGACGCGAGGCTCCCGATGGTGTCCATGAGAACCCCCATCAGGGTGTCCCAGCTGAACGTTATGGTGCCCTTGAAACCGAGGTGGTGGGGGCTATACCCCGGCCAGCAGGGATGCACGGCCACGCTGTTGGTCCGCTTAGCCACCTCGTGGATGTACCTCTTCACGGCCATGGAGTCCATGCCCAGAGGCAGGTGGGGCCCATGCTGCTCGATGGAGCCGATGCCGATGACCACGACGGGGTGCTCCTCGTGTTCAAGCCAGTCCTCGAACGCCG
>CAZQOX010000063.1:0-6653 GCA_964594895.1 uncultured Candidatus Bathyarchaeia archaeon | reverse complement strand
CAGGCCTCATAACCATGGAGGACTTCCAGGGCTACGGCGCCCGCTTCGAGGAGCCTGTCACCGTAGGCTACAGGGGCTTCGACGTCTACAAGTGTGGCCCATGGTGCCAGGGCCCCGTGTTCCTCCAGCAGCTCAACCTCCTCGAGGGCTACGACCTCGGCGGGATGGGCCACAACACGGTGGAGTACCTCCACACGTGGATAGAGTGCGCCAAGCTGGCCTTCGCCGACAGGGAGCAGTACTACGCCGACCCCGACTACGCGGACGTGCCACTGGATACGCTGCTGTCCAAGGAGTACGCGGACACGCGCCGCGAGCTGGTCGACCCGGACAGAGCCTCAATGCTGCTCAGGCCGGGCGGCGTCGCGCCCATAGAGCTGGAGGAGAGGGGCACGAAGTCCTGGTTCGAGGGCGACACGGTGCACCTGGACGCCGTCGACAGGGACGGCAACATGCTGGCGGCGACGCCAAGCGGAGGATGGATAAGGACCAGCCCACTGGTGCCGGGCCTCGGCTTCCCGCTGGGGACCAGGGCCCAGTTCATGCATCTCGACCCCAGCCACGTCGAGTGTCTGGAACCGGGGAAGAAGCCGAGCACCACGTTGACGCCGAGCCTCGCCATGAAGGATGGACGGCAGTACATGGTGTTCGGGACCCCTGGCGGGGACAGGCAGGACCAGTGGACCCTCCAGTTCTTCCTCAACCACGTAGAGTTCGGGATGAACGTCCAGGAGGCGCTTGACGCCCCCACGGTCCACACGAGCAGCTTCCCCGGCAGCTTCTGGCCCCACACCGTGAGGCCCGGGGAGGTCAGCGTCGAGCCCAGGATACCCGGCGACGTGGTCTCAGGCCTGAGGGAGAAGGGCCACAGGATAGTGGTGAGCCGCCCGTGGAGCCACGGCAGGTGCCTCGCCATAAGGTACGACCCCGACACCGGGGTGATGTTCGGCGGCGCCTCGCCTCGGACGGGCGAGCCCTACGCCCTCGGCTGGTGACGAACAAAGCCCTGACTCTCCTGTTTGGACCGTTGACGCTGCCCACATGTCTTATGAGGCGTCGCCCCGGATATTCTCCCCATGAGCGTTGAAACGAGAGCCCACACCGCGCTACACGTGGTCAAGGGGGCGATAGTCAAGGTGCTGGGCGACGGAGCCAGGTGGACCGCCGGCACCTCGGTGGACGGCGCCCACGGCAGGATAACCGTCCAGTTCGACCGTAAGCCCACAGACGAAGAGGTCCGCGAGATCGAGCGGCTGGCCAACGAGAAGATCAAGGAGGATCAGCCGGTGGACATCCACGTACTGAGCAGGGCCGAGGCCGAGGCGCGTTGGGGCGACCTCGTCTACGACCTCTTCCCCCTCCCCCCGCACATCACCGAGCTACAGGTCTTCCACCTGCCCGGCTGGAACGTCAACGCGTGCAACAAGGAGCACACCCCGTCGACGGGCGGCGTCGGCGAGCTAGCCATCACCAAGACACGTTTCAGGAACAATAAGCAGCTGCTCGAGGTGAGCTTCGACCTAGTCTAGTGGGGCTACCTGCCCTTCCCCTTGGTCCTCTTGGGGCGCAGGTTCTTGCTGTGGCACTTGCGGCACTTGGTCGCGTCCGGCGGGTTGGTGGCCCCGCAGCTTCTGCACACCGTCTTCTTAATGCGGTGCTGTCTCGCGATCTCGATCTTCACTGGGTCTCGTAGCGACATCGTTATTCATCCCCGAGGGGCTTTGAGTGTATACGGGTCCCCATATATTATCTTTTCCCAGTTAGCCATAAGGGGCCGAGGATCGAACCCCGCCGTGGCTCACGGTTATAGGCTGTTACTCTCGGCGATCTCCCTGTACACCGGGACCGCCTTTGTGGGGGTGCGTCTCTTGGTCTCCCTGTCCACGTTGTAGAGGCCGAACCTTATCCTGTACCCGTCGCTCCACTCGAAGTTGTCCATCAGCGTCCAGTAGTAGTACCCCCTCACAGGGACGCCGTCGAGGTGTATGGATTTGTAGACCTCGTCGAGGTGGCTCCTCAGGTACCTCGTCCGCAGCCTGTCCCCCGAGTCGGCTACCCCGTTCTCCGTGACGTAGATGGGGCGCCTGTACCTCATGTAAGCCCACCTGAGCACGTTCCTGAGCCCCTCGGGGTATATATCCCAGCCATAGTCCGAGCAGTCGCCTCGGCACGGCGCATACTCGTAGTCCAGTAACGGGTCCGCGCCCGTCTTCCTGTGTCTGACCCTCCACCTTGCGTAGTAGTTGACGCCGATGAAGTCGCAGCCCTTGACCTGGTGGGGCAGCTGCTCCCACGGCTCCACCACCTGGTCGATGTTCATGTCGTAGTCGCCGTGGAAGACCGCGTTGAGGTTCCACTCGTTGAACGCATAGTCTATGAACCGGCTCATCCAGGCGTCGTCGGGGTCGTCGGGGTCGGCCGGCTCGTAGTGCTGGAGAACAGCCACCAACCCCACCGTTGAGGGCCCCAGGGGCGACGCCTCATGCCTGTCCCAGCGCTTGACCTGCTCGTAGGCGACGCCGTGGGCTATGCACAGGTGCTTGAGGCATACGAGGAACAGGGACGGGTCGTTCAGGCCAGGCGGGAACTCGCCTCGCCGGGTTAGGTAGCCATGCTCGCTGACTATGCGGGGCTCGTTGACGGTGCAGTAGAGGTCCACGAGGTCCCCCAGCTGGTGGGAAAGGTAGGCCGCGAGCTTCGCGAACTCTACGATGGTGGACTGGCTTATCCATCCCCTTCTGTCTGTGGAGGCGATGTCGTCCCGGCAGGCTATGGGGTCGTGGAGCCAGAGGGGGATCGGCCAGTGGTAGAGGGTGAGCATGGGCGTCAAGCCGTATTTGACCGCGGACTTGAGTATCTCCCGGTACCGATCCACGGCGTCGTGGTCGGCCACCCTGTCCAGGGCCTTGACGTCGCCTTCCTCCAGCTCGACCTTCCAGACGTTGTCCAATAGATCCTTCCTCACCTTAACCTCGACGTCGTATGTGGGCTCAGGGAACACCCTGCCCCAGTCGACTGCGAGCCTTATCGAGTTGTTCTTGAGATCTTCACGGGCCCGCCTCAGGTCGTCGTCGTAGAGCTCCCAGAACCCGGGGCCGTCGAGGGGAGTGTCCCCGCTTACCCTTTCGACAGACACGTTGGTTTCGTCGTTGACCCATGCCCACCAGTCGGTCTTGTCGCTCGGCTCACCCGCCCCCATCTCGGCCTGGAAAGACGAGATCGCGGTGCCCCACAGGAACCCGTCAGGGAAAACCTGATCCAAGAGAATACACCGAGGATACATCGATGTACGATGATATAACATGGACTGAACCAGTTTGACATAAAAAAGCGTCAAATTGTCCCAGCTGGGGGGAACTATTTTAAGAAATGAGGCATCCTGTTTATCCCTCTCCGAGGTGAACCGGTTTGAAGAAGAGGGTCATGATAGCTCTCGGCGGCAACGCCATAAAGCAGCCTCACGAGAGGGGGACTTTCGAGGAGCAGATGAGGAACGTCGAGACCGCCGCCGTGCAGATCGCCGCCATAGCGCGCAACGGATACGAGATAGCCATCACCCACGGCAACGGTCCGCAGGTGGGCAACCTGGCTATCCAGCAGGAGCAGGGAGCCCACATGGTGCCTGAGCAGCCCCTCGTGGTGCTCGGAGCCATGACCCAGGGCCAGATAGGTTACATGATGCAGCAGAGCCTCAACAACCTTCTGGCCGACGACGGGAAGGAGGTGGCCACGGTGGTGACTCAGGTCATCGTGAGCCGGGACGACCCGGACTTCCAGGACCCCACCAAGCCGGTGGGCCCCTACTACGACGAGGAGACGGCCAAGAGGCTTGGAGCCGAGAACGGCTGGATCGTGAAGCAGGTGAGGCCGACGGGGGAAAAGACCTGGCGAAGGGTGGTGCCCTCCCCCATCCCGCTGGGGATAGCCGAGGCCAGCGTCATAAAGAGGCTGGTCGAGAGCGGCACCATCGTCATCGCCTCCGGGGGCGGAGGCATACCCGTCATCAGGAACGGTGAAGGCAAGCTGGAGGGGGTGGACGCCGTGATAGACAAGGACCGCGCCGGAGCCAAGCTCGCCGAGGAGGTGGACGCCAACATATTCCTCATACTCACCGACGTGGAGCACGCCCTCCTGAACTTCGGGTCCGAGGACGAGACCCCCATCGAGGAGATGACCATATCGGAGGCTAAGAGGTACCTGGGTGAGGGCCACTTCAAGGCCGGCAGCATGGGCCCCAAGGTCGAGGCGGCCATGGGCTTCGTCGAGAGAGGCGGCGAACGTGCCATAATCACGAGCCTGGACAAGGCGGCCGACGCCCTGGAAGGAAGAACGGGGACCCACATCATACCCTGATAACAAACCAGTTTTATAATCGGGGACACTAAATCATTCCCCATGAGCGAAACACCGAGCATATTGACGCCCCTCATCGCCCAGCTCGGGGTCGGCGGAGTAGGGGGACTCTGTGTAGGCTACGCGGTTAAGAAGGTAGCCAAGGTAGTGGCTGTGATCATCGGCCTCTTCTTCCTCGGCCTACAGTACCTGGCTTATAAGGGGATAATCGACGTGAACTATGGGGCCTTGGAGGAGTGGGGCGCCAACGCGCTGGGCTCAACCGTGGCCGCCGAGGGAGTGCTGGCAGCCATGATCGCAAACCTGCCCTTCGCGGCCAGCTTCGTCGTGGGCTTCGGCATGGGCCTCAGGATGGGGTAAGCGCCACACAGAACAGCGTCTCGAAGAACAGGGGCAGCTCATCCAGTTTTTCCACAACGTACCCACTGAAATCGCCCTCGTCTAGACCCGAGTCGCCGCTGTAGACCATCAGCACGGAGCCACGCTTCTTCAGATGCCTATGAGCGTCGTGGAGGAACCGTGTCACCGTCTCGGCTCCTGTCTCGCCGCCCGCCCAGGACGCCTCGTCGGCGTCGCCCTCGCCGGGGAGATACGGGGGGTTGAATACGATCCAGTCGAACACGCCTTCCACGTTCTCGAAGAGGTCTGACCTGATGAACTCGATCTTCCCAACCAAGCCCACGCTCTCCGCGCGTCTCTTAGCCGTCTCGAGGGCCGCGGGGTTCACGTCCACGGCGACGACCCGAGAAACCTCGGGCTTCAACGCCGCCTCGACGGCCTGTATCCCAGACCCGGTCCCCACGTCCAGGACCTCCCCGTGCACGAGCCTGCGTACATGCCTCGCCAGGAGGTAAGAGTCCTCCCCGGGCCGGTAGACGTCCTCCATCATGATGGTTTAACGCCGCGCACTGAAAAAAGGTGGCACGGCCCACCCGCACCCCTTAATACCCATGCGTCTCGTATTCAGGGCATGGAGATCACGGTGCTCGGCACGGCCTCCATAGGCGGGGTCCCCGAGTGGGACTGCGTGTGCCCCAACTGCGCGGCCGCGCGGAGGGACCCGTCCCTCAGGAGAACCCGGTCGTCGATAGCCGTGACGGACGACGGAGACAGGTACGTCCTCATCGACGCCGGCCACGACCTTAAGACGCAGCTGGAGACGCATGGCCTCACGCCCCGACCCGAGAGGACGGGGAAGACCCACAGGGAGTCTAGGCTGGACTCCGTCTTCCTGACCCACGGGCACGCGGATCACACGGTGGGCGTCGCCGAGTTCTGCACCGGGAAGAGCTTCGAGCTGCCCCTGTATGGGCCGCCGGACCTCGTGGACTTCCTGTTCGGCTCGGAGGAAGACCCCAACTACTTCGGCGAGCTGGGGAGGCTGGCCGGGGACTACGTCAAGCCGGTGAAGCTGTTGGCGGGCGAGACCGTGACGAGGCTAGGCGGCGTAGAGATCAGGGGCTTCGAGGTGAGTCACACCCAGGTGCTCCCCGGCGGCAGGAGGTACCCCAGCGCCACCTACGCCTACGAGATCAGCCACGAAGGCGGAAGAGTCGTTTACGCCCCGGACGTCGGGCTGCTGGACGACGCGGTTCTCTCACGGATTGAGGGGGCAGACGTGTTCCTCGTGGACGCTACTTTCTGGTGGGACGACGAGCTGCAGAGGGTCAGCGGCATACCGGTCACCAGCCACCAGCTGGGCCACGTGCCACAGGAGGAGGCGGTAAAGACGCTGTCCGGGGTCAAAGTCGGGAGGGTGATCTACACCCACTTCAACCACACGAACCCCGTGCTGGACGATAAACAGCCGTACAAGGAGACGGTGGAGGCCGCGGGCCATGAGAACGCCTTCGACGGCATGAAGATAAGGGTCTAGATGGTCCTGGAGACGTAGGCGACGTACTTGGCCTGGTCGCCGCACATGACGCAGCCGCCTGTGGGCTTCTCCTCCGTGTCCCACCTGGTTCCCCTGATCTCGCCCGACACCTGGTCCTTGATGTTGAAGGCGCAGTCCGGGTCGCCGCACCAGTTGACCCTGGCTATCATGCGCGACTCCATGTAGACACTGAGCTGGTCCATGTCGTAGGCGTCCACGATGAGGCTCTCGAGCTTGGCCCTGTCCTTGTCCCTGAGGTTCCTGAATATGGCGTCGAACAGCTCGTGCACCTTCTCGACCAGCTCCGACTCATCCACGAGGGTCTTCTCGAACGTGTCTCTGCGCACCAGGGTGGCTTTCCTGTCCCTGGCCTCCCTGGGCCCCACCTCCAGCCGCAGCGGGACGCCGTACATCTCCCACCTGT
>CAZQOX010000062.1:4969-6862 GCA_964594895.1 uncultured Candidatus Bathyarchaeia archaeon | reverse complement strand
ACCAGCACCATGTCGGCGTTCCTGATGGTGCTCAGCCTGTGGGCGATGACGAAGCTCGTCCTTCCCTTCATCAGCCTGAGCAGCGCCTCCTGTATCTGCACCTCTGTGCGGGTGTCGACGCTGCTCGTGGCCTCGTCCAGCACCAGGATAGCGGGGTCCGCCACAATGGCCCTGGCGATGCTCAGAAGCTGGCGCTGCCCCTGGCTCAGGTTGCCTCCGCGTTCGCTGAGGTCGGTGTCGTACCCCTTGGGCAGGCGCCGTATGAAGCCGTCGGCGTTGGCCAGCTTCGCGGCCTCGATGCACTCCTCGTCTGTGGCGTCGAGCCTACCGTACCTGATGTTCTCCATCACGGAGCCGCTGAACAGGAACACGTCCTGGAGGACGATGCCCAGCTGCCGCCGGAGGTCGTCCTTCCTGACGTGCCTGATGTCCATGCCGTCGATGGAGATGCCGCCGTTCTGGATGTCGTAGAACCGGGTGAGCACGTTCACCATCGTGGTCTTGCCCGCCCCCGTGGGGCCCACCAGGGCTATGGTCTGCCCCGGCTCGGCCTTGAAGGTGATGTCCTTGAGCACCTGCACCTCGGGCACGTAGCTGAAGTCGACGTCGTTGAACTCCACGAGCCCCTCGAAGTCGTCTACGGCCACCGCGTCCGGAGCGTCCTTCAGCTCGGGCTCGGTGTCTATTACCGAGAATATTCTCTCGGCGCCCGCCAGACCGCTCTGGATGCTGTTGTAGAGGTCCGCGAAGTGGCGCAGCGGGTCCGCGAAGCGCCTGCTGTAGGTGATGAACGCCGCGATGGTCCCGATGGTGGTGAGCCCCTCTAGGGTCATCCAGGCCCCCACCCCCGCCACTATGGCTATGTTGGCGTTGCTGAGGATGCCCATCAGCGGCGGCACCAGCATGGCGTAGGTCATGGCCCTGATGCCCAGCTCCTTCACCTGCATATTCGATGCCGTGAACTTCCTGTTCACGGACTCCTGCTGACCGAAGGCGATGACCACCTTCTGTCCCGTAAGCGTCTCCTGCATGACCCCGTTGAGCTTGCCCAGATTCATCTGGAGGCCCCTGAAGCTGCTGCGGGTCCTGCCGCTCACCACGGCCGTGAACACCACCATCAGCGGGAACACGACGAGGCTCGCCAGCGCCAGCCAGACGTTCAGGTAGAACATCATGGCCACGATGCCCACGAGCGTCAGGCTGTTGCTGATGAGCTGCGTGACGTTCTGCGCCAGCGCAGCCGCTATGGCGTCCACGTCGTTGGTGAGCCTGCTCATGAGGTCTCCAGCCTGGTTTCTGTCGAAGAAGCTCAGGCTAAGCGTCTGCATGTGCTCGAACAGCTGCTTCCTCAGCTTCATGAGGCTACGCTGGCTGATGGTCGCCATGACCCAGCCAGCTGCTATCGACATGGCGGCGCTAGCCACGTAGGTGCCCGCCAATAGCAGCACGATCCTGAGTAGGCCCTCGGCGTCTCCGCCGATGATGAACCTGTCGATGGCGACCCCCTGGAGGTATGGCCCCACGAGGTTCAGCAGTGTGCTGATGACAGTGAACGCCGTCACCATCGCCAGATGGAGCCGGTACTCGCCGAGGTATCCGAGGAGCCGCGTAAGGGTACTCCGCGGGTTCTCGGCCTTCTCTATGTTGCCGAAGCTTCTGGGGCCACGATGCATCATGCCGGTGCGCTGTTCCCGCTCCTCGTCCCCGCCGCCTCTGGGCGCGTGTCCGCTCATCTGTTCGGCCCCCCGTCGCCGAGCTGGCTGTTATAAATCTCCCTGTAGATGGGGCTGGTCTCCATGAGCTGGCTGTGGCTGCCCTCCGCGGCTATCCTTCCCTCGTCGAGTACCAGTATCTTGTCTGCTTTGAGCACCGTGCTTATCCGCTGGGCGATGA
>CAZQOX010000062.1:0-4869 GCA_964594895.1 uncultured Candidatus Bathyarchaeia archaeon | reverse complement strand
TCGAGTACCAGTATCTTGTCTGCTTTGAGCACCGTGCTTATCCGCTGGGCGATGACGAAGCTCGTCCTGTCCTTCATAAGCTCCTCTAGGGCGGCCTCGATCCTTGTCTCGGTCTCCACGTCGACGGCGCTTGTGCTGTCGTCCAGGATGAGTATCACCGGGTTCATGAGGAGGGCGCGGGCGATGGCCACCCTCTGCTTCTGGCCGCCGCTGAGGTTCACGCCCCTCTGACCCACCATGGTATCGTAGCCTTTGGGGAAACCCATTATGAAGTCGTGGGCCTGAGCCGCCTTAGCCGCCCTGACAACCTCCTCCTCGGACGCGTCAGGTCTACCGTACCTTATGTTATCCCTGACGGTGCCGCTGAACAGGGTTACCTCCTGCAGGCTGGTGCCAATGTGCTCCCTGAGCTGGCTCATCCTGATGTCCCTGACGTCCACGCCGTCGATAGTCACACGCCCCGAGGACACGTCGTAGAACCTGGGTATCAGGTTGATGAGGCTGCTCTTACCTGAGCCGGTCGAGCCGAGGATGGCGACGGTCTGCCCAGGCTCCGCCGTGAAGCTCACGTCGCAGAGCACAGGGTCTCCGCCGTCCTCCCTGTAGCTGAAGCCCACGTCCTCGAAGACCACCCTGCCCCTCATCTCGTCTAGGGCTACCGCCTCGGGGCGGTCCTGCACCTCGGACACGGAGTCCAGCACCTGCATGATACGTGTCGCAGAGGCGTTCGCCGCCGATATCTGGCCCGCCATCATGCTGAGCATCATGACCGGGAACATTGTGCCGAACAGGTAGTTCACGAAGGCCATGATCTGGCCGACGCTTGTGGTGCCGGCGAAGACCTGTATACCGCCGTAGTAGATGATGACCACGGTCCCCAGGTTCATCAGCGACATGATGAGCGGGAAGAACACGCTGAGGAGCTGGGTCACCCGAAGCTGGGTTCCGTAGAGCTCCCTGTTGGCCTCGTCGAACCTCCTGTCCTCGTAGTCCATGCGGACGAACGCCTTGACTATCCTGATGCCGGTGAGGTTCTCCTGCATGACCTGGTTCAGGTACTCGAGCTTCTCCTGCACGCGGGTGAACAGGGGCTGAACCGTCCTGACGAAGACGGTGACCAGCACCAGCGTCACCGGCAGCAACGCCAGTATGACGGAGGCGAGACGCGGGTTGGTTGCGAACATGATGGTGAAGCTGCCGATGAACATAAGCGGCGCCCGTGTGAACATCCTGAGGCTCATCAGCACGATCATCTGTATCTGGTTGATGTCGCTTGTGAGCCGGGTCAACAGCTGGCCCGTCGTGAAGTCGTCGAGGTTGCCGAAGCTTAAGGTCTGTACCTTCTTGAACACGGCTTCGCGTAGGTCCGCCTCGAAGCTCCTGGCGGTCCTTACCGAGTACACGGTGTTGGCGATCATCAGCAACGCGCTGAGTATGCTGGCGCCGATCATGAGGAGGCTCGTCCTGACGACGACGTCCATGTCCTTGTTGGCGATGCCGTCGTCGATGATCACCTGCACCAGCCTCGGGATGGAGAGGTCGGTGACCACCACCAGGCCGAGGAGCACAACGGCCAGCACGACCTCCCTCTTGTAGGGGGAGACGTGTCTGAGTACGCGTCTCAGGTCGTTCATCTAACCAGCTATCTCCCTCAGCTTCTCGGCGGACCCGTCCAGGATGATGATGAGTTTCCCTTTGGCTGCCTCGTCCTGCCCAGCCTCGGTGAACACCTCCTCGAAGGTGTCCAGGAAGTTTGAGAAGCTCGTGTACAGATCCAGCGGCATGTCTCTGTGGAGCCTCCAGTACATCTTACGCATGCTCTTGTTTCTGTTACGGTACTCCTGATCCTCTCTCTTGTGGATATCCACCAGCCTCGCTCCCTCGTCGGTCAACGCGAACCTCTTCAGCGTCGTGTCCTCGTCCTCGTAGGGCATGATGAGCCCCTCCTCCTGTAGGCTGGCAAGCAGCGGGTACATGCTGCCTGGGCTTGGCCGCCAGTCCGTGTAATCGAGTATCTGCTCGGTCAACTCGCTGCCCGACATGGGCTCCTGTTTGAGTATGTTCAGCGTGATGTGGCGCAGCATCCCTTTGGGCACGCCTATGAGTCTTCTTGGTCTATGGTGTCTACGCATGGTCAACCACCAAAAATATCAAATCCGATATCATATTCGATATCAAGTCCGATATCTCCTTATAAACCTTCCTCATCTAAATGCGTGAGCCAGAAACCTAAGGCTACACAAACGAGCGCGGTCTTCGCCACCGACATCGGACACCCAACTGAGCCTTATTACATTTTACTTAACTAGAAGTGATTCAATAGGCTGCACAGATCATTTTTACATTTTGTTCCATCCTTCTAGCGTTTTTTAAATATACTGCGGGCCGCCGATAATGAGCCGGTTTCAGGTTCCAGTCGATGATGGAACTTTGTTTTTAATCCATATCTGTTAATTTGCTGAGTCTCTGCTGATGGACTTCATAACCTTGGCAGGAGCGTGATTCTCTTATCGTTAGTTTTCTGTATTGATAGCTTTATTTTGCGTATTTAAGATGTTTTTTAGGCATTTTTTCGTTTTTTTGACGTTCAGTATAATTAATAGATATTTAAACAACGTTTCTTCGAAGCATAATCATTTAGAGAATTTAGCTTGGGACTTAGAGCCATGAAGAAGCTCCCCATTATACTTGCTGTCACGATGTTAACGTCTATTCTTGTGACATCTGCCGGTGCCTCTGACCCGATCTACGAAGCCATCGTCACCAGCGTCGACCCGGAAAAGGAATGTCCTGTGGAGATAACCTACAGGTTCTCTAGGAGAAGAAACATGACTCGCGAGGCCATCCTGGGTGAAGGCGTCTACATAGGCTCACTCACGGTCGGGAAGATCGTTCAATGGAAGCCGCTGCCGGACGACAGGGCGGTCATCGTGGGCCTCACCTCACATACGCCGCCACTAACAGCAGAAACAGAGCCCCCGGGGATAGCGAGGGTGACGGTCACCGTCGAGAACAATGAAGGCGAGTCCGTCTCCTTTGAGCTATCTGGAGGCGATTGGTGCGTCGAAGACAGTTGTCTACGGTTGAACGCGTCTCTCGAGGTCTCAGGTCTGCTGGAGCCTATGCCGGAGAAGACGGTCATGTTCGTTACACACATCGGGGTCGATTCCCTGAGGCTCATCGGGCCGTACCTCGACGAGTCCAGGTTCAATGTACTCAAGTGGAACTACTTGTTCCCAGACTTCCCCGTCTGGGGCGACTACTTCAACTACCGGTCCTCCGACGCCGAGATCCGTGCCCGGCTCGCCGAGTTCAAGGAGCTTGGCTTCAGCAACATAATCTACGTGGATGTCTCTGAGAGCCACCGCAGCGTATCCCATCGGTTCGGCGACTGCGTGCTGGAGTCCGGCGACTGGTGGAGCCTCATGACCCTGGACCCCTCCAAGGGGTGGTACCAGTACCTGAAGGAGGGCATGATAGGGCTCACCGAGAGGTTCCCCGAGATCGACGGCTTCGCCATCGACAGGCTAGACAGGTGCATCACCGCGCAGGAGACCGCCTGGGCGGCGCAGCTTCTGGACGAAGTCAGAATGGAAGCGGATATACCCGTAAGGTACGTCATGAACAGCCTCCAGCCCTGGCAGACGGAGCTGGCATCCAGGGCCTACTTCATAGGCAGCGACGGCGTGATCACCGAGGAGCCGTACCTGTCCCAGGCCATAGAGGACTACGGTAGGCTCGCCGAGTACACCGAGTACAAACGGTTCTACATAGACCCCTTCATGGACTTGGGTGACGATGAACTGGTTGAAGGCTTCGACGCCATTCTGGAGAGGCACGGCTTCGTGTTCCTGGACGACTACAAGATGCGGCTAGTGGACAGTATATTCCCGGCGCTACCCCTAGAATAGCTCAACTTGTCCCTGTGAGCCAGTTCGTCAAGCATTCTCCGCGGCTCCTCGTGTTTGTCGTCGGCCGAGTAGCCCAAGGGCATCACGGTCTCCACGCTCAGCGCCTCAGGGGCCCTCAGGGCTTACCTGTCTTTCTTCGAGTCGGATGGCGTGTAGGTGACCGTGGAGAGACCCGGCCCCTCGACGGATAGTAGAATTTACCCCAAAGAGACCCGGCCGCTCCTGATATAGTTGGATGCCGGCCAGTCGCCGAGCACCACCAGAGGGACGGCTGCCTCAGTAAGGTTAGGTTTCCTCTATTACCTCATCTTCTCCGCCTGCGCCCGATCTTCCACCTGCGGATGTACCACATCAACATCGCGGAGAAGTAAGAACCCAGGCTCAACAACAAGAAGAAGTTGTCCCTGAACAACACAGGCTTCCCCGTGGTGTTGATCAAACCATACGAGTTCACGTAGAGGTAGGTGACCGACAGGAACGCCAACACGAGGGATACAGACCTCAGGCTGAAGACGTTCTGTCGGAGCGTCCTACGCCACCGACGAGGCACGTGATCTACCTTAGGTTTCTGCGCTCCCGGGGGGAACGGGCACGCGTAGACGATCCCTTGGTTCTCCATCATTGGTGTCCCTCCATGTAACGGCTGAATAACCTGCGAGCCAGCTGGCTCGGGGTTAGGAGCCTCTCAGCGTTGCTGATCTCGATGTCCCTCTCATCAGCCTCGTCCTCCAACGTTACCCTGCACAGCCTGTTGTGGTCGCATCCGTCGCAGTTTCCCTCGTAGAAGTACCAGATCTTTACGCCGTTGACCTTGCTGAAGCTGACGATTACCGGTATCCTATGGGCCGGGCTGTAGGCCTCCATCACCCCGTCCACAAGGTTCACCGTCTTGGCCTCCAGGTGGTTGGTGTCCGCGGCCTCCATGAACGCCTGCTCCATCTTCTGGTCGATGATCTGG
>CAZQOX010000061.1:0-6878 GCA_964594895.1 uncultured Candidatus Bathyarchaeia archaeon | reverse complement strand
GCTCAAGGTACATGGGCTGGGGACAGGTAGGTCAGCACAGGAAGGCCGGAGGCCGCGGCGGCAAAGGCAAGGCGGGCGGAAGGAAACACTTCTGGATCAGGACGGTGAAGTACGAGAAGGAAAGGTACAAAAAGACCGGGTTCCTGCCGCCGTCAGCCAAGAAACCTAAGACGGCGACGATCAACGTCGGGGAGCTTGAAGACCTTGCGCTGAAGGTCATCGGAGACTACGGGGTAAAGGGCGGGAACGAGCTCGACTTAGGGTCCCTCGGCATCGGTAAGCTCCTCGGTAGAGGCAGCGTCGGCGTCTCCCTCAACGTCAGGGTCGCGTACGCGACCATGAGCGCCCAGGAGAAGATTGAAGAAGCAGGCGGCTCTATCATAGAGCCGTAGAGGGACGATAGACTTGCGGTTCCTGGATCTGTTCAAGCCGATTTCACCGTTTATACCTGAGGTCAAGCCTCCTCAGCGGAAGGTTGCCTTCAACACCCGGCTGATGTGGACGCTGGCCGCCCTAGTCATATACCTTGTCATGTCGGAGACGCCTCTTTACGGGATTGAGGCTCAAGGCGCGTCTGATCCCTACGCTATGCTGAGGATCATTTTCGCGTCTAAGCGTGGCACGTTGATGGAGCTTGGGATCGGCCCGATAGTCACCGCTGGGCTGATCATCCAGCTTCTCTCCGGCGCGGATATAATCTCTTTCGATAGATCCGATCCAGAGGACAGAGGGTTGTTCACCACCGCGAGCAAGTTCTTCTCGTTCATCATGGTCATAGTTCAGGCCAGCCTCTACATCATAGGGGGCGTGTATGGCTCCATCAACAGGACGCAGTCGATCCTCATATTCGCTCAGCTTCTGGCCGCCGGTTTAATATTGATGATGCTCGACGAGCTGGTTCAGAAGGGCTGGGGGATAGGGAGCGGCATCAGCCTGTTCATCGTGGCTGGCATCACCCAGAACATCTGGTGGATGAGCTTCAGCATAGCTCCGACGCCTTATGACGCCTTGGGTAGGGCCTACGGTGCCATCATCGCACTGGCACAGAGCATCATGCGTGGGCTGCCGATACGGGACTGGTTGTACAGGGCCAACTCGCCTAACATGATAGGTTTCTTTACGACCCTCGCGGTCTTCGCCATCGTCGTCTACATCGAGGGCATGAGGGTGGAGATACCCATCAGCCACAGCAGCTACAGGGGCTACAGGAGCAGGATGCCGATTAAGCTGCTCTACGTCAGCAACATACCGGTGATCCTCGCGTACGCCATGTTCGCCAACTTCCAGCTCATCGGCCAGTTCACGTGGAACAGGTGGAACACGGACAACGGCAACTTCTTCTTCAACATGCTCGGCATGTACAACCGGACGCAGAGCGGCGGCGTCAACCCCATAGGCGGGCTTGCCTACTACACTTCGTCGCCGGGAAGCCTGGGAAGGGTGATGGCTGACCCCGTGAGGGCGTTGATCTACCTCCTCATAGTCGTCGGGTTCTGTGTGCTCTTCAGCGTCACCTGGCTGGAGATCGGTGGCCTGGGGGCCGACCAGATGGCGGATCAGCTCCTGCAGTCGGGGATGCAGGTCTCCGGGTTCAGGCAGAGCAAGAAGCCTCTTGAACGGCTGCTTAACAGGTACATTCCAACCATCACGGTGATCGGCGGCATGATAGTGGGTTTCCTGGCTGCCTTCAGCGAGTTCTTCGGCGTTTTCGGGTCGGGCATGGGCGCGCTGCTGGCCGTCAGCATCCTATACCAGTACTACCAGACCCTGGTGCAGGAGCAGGTCGAGGACCTGTACCCGTTCCTGCGGGGCGCCTTCGGGTAGCCTCCCCCTCCTTATGACCTGTAGCAGGTCAGATCGATGATTTTTTTCGATACTCTTTTTCCAGTTGGTGCCATTATCATCTGCCATGAAGACTGTGAAGCTCTACGACAGGGACCATTACCTCAGGGAGTTCGAGGCCGAGGTCGTGGCGGTCGATGCGTGCGGGGTCGAGCTGGATAGGACTGCTTTCTACGCTGAGGCGGGTGGGCAGGCGGGGGACTCTGGGGCGCTGAATGGGTTGAGGGTGGTGGATACCCAGATGGTGGGTGACCGTATCGTGCATGTCATGGAGGATTCGCCTGCTTTGAGTCCGGGGGACTTGGTGGTGGGAGTCATCGACTGGGATCGGCGTTACAGGATAATGCGGCTTCACACGGCGTCTCACATCATGGAGTATTTTCTCTGGAAGCGTTTTGGCTTCATGAAGAGGATGGGCTCGTCTGTGGACGAGAGGAAGGACAGGGCCGACTACCTGCATGATGAGCGGCTGGAGCCGGAGAAGCTTAAGGCGGTGGAGGTGGATACCAACGTGTTCCTCGCGGAGGGTCACCCGGTGAGGATAGAGGTCGACGACGAGGGCATGCGTCACTGGAGCTGTGGGCCGGTGAAGATGCTGTGCGCAGGCACCCACGTGAGGAACACGAGTGAGATAGGAGCCGTCAAGCTGAGGCGCAGGAACCCGGGCCGCGGCGAGGAGCGGGTGGAGACCAGCCTGGCGGAATAGCAATATTTTCATATACTGTGCCTTCTTTATCTGCCTCATGTTCCAGCCGCCACGCGGAACCAGAGATTACCTCCCCGAGGACCAGTTGAAGAAGAACTGGGTAGTGGACACCGTGCGGGAGGTCTACGAGTCCTACGGCTACGAGCCGCTGGACACGCCGGCCTTCGAGTACATGGAGATGCTGCGGATCAAGAGCGGGGAGGACATACTGAACCAGGTGTACGCCTTCAAGGACAAGTCAGACAGGGAGCTGGCCCTCCGCTTCGAGCATACGGCCAGCACCGTCCGCGTGGTGGCGTCGCATCGCGAGCTCCAGATGCCGTTCAAGCGCTACATCATAGGCCCCACTTGGAGGTACGAGAGGCCATCCGAGACGCGTTTCAGAGAGTTCCTGCAGGCAGACGTAGACGTCTTCGGCGTCGAGGGCAGCATCGCCGACGCCGAGGTGATATCCGCCGTCGTCGAGGCGTTCAGCAGGCTAGGTTTCGAGGGTTTCACCATCTATCTCAACGATAGAAGAATCCTAAAGTCGATCGTGGAGCTCGCTGGGGTCCCTTCCGAGAACAGTCTGGACGCCATACGAGCCGTGGACAAGATCAAGAAGATTGGCAGAGAAGGAGTCATCGAGGAGCTCAGGGGGATATCACCATACGAGGAGGCTTCGATAAAACTGTTAGACTTGGTTGGTCTGAAAGGAGAGCCTCTGGAAGTCATAGGTTCAGCTAAACAGATGCTGAAGGAGTATCCTGAGGGCGTCAAGGGCTGTGAAGCGCTGGAAGATCTGATTAAATATGCAGGTGCGTTCGGCTTCGCGGAGTACATCGAGGTTGATCTTAGCCTCGCCAGGGGCCTCGACTACTACACTGGGCCCATCTTCGAGGTCTTCGCTAAGGGATACGAGGAGTACAGCAGCCTCGCGGGCGGCGGTAGATACGACGAGATAGTCGAGCTTTTCGGTGGCGAGCCCACGCCTGCGACCGGGGTCTCCTTCGGCGTGGACAGGGTCACGCTCGTCCTTGAGGCGAAGGGGGCGTTCAAGGACCTGTCCCTGGGGGCGGATGTCTATGTTGCCCCTGTCAACGAGGATGTCGTTCTGAAGGCCATAGAGATAACTCAGTCACTTAGACGGGCAGGCATCCCCACTATAGTCGACATGATGGGTCGCCGCCTCGGAAAACAGTTCGAGTACGCCGACAAGAAGAAGATCCCAACCGTCGTAGTCGTGGGCGAGAAGGACCTCGCAGAGGGGTCCGTGACTGTCAGAGACATGAAGACCGGTGACCAGAAAAAGGTGAAGATGGAAGAATTGACTTCTCATCTTAAATCCTAGAACGTCTTCTCGGACAAGCCGTAGTACACTATCTCGCCGCGGCGGTCGACAACTGCGAGCTTGAGCTCGCGGCCTTTCTCCTCCGTCTTCTTTAGGTCGTTCAGCATAGCTTCGACTTTCTCGGGCCGTCCCTCCGATATTATTATGATGTGGTAGCTCGGAGGCTGCTTTCTGTACGTGCCCCGTTCATAAACGACGAAGTCAGCAGCTTCGTCGGTGTTTCTGGCTACGAAGCCCCTCGATCTGAGGTCCCTGTACACTATGAACTTTGTCCATATGGACGGGTCATCCGCCGTGAACAACCGTAACGCCTCTCGGAAGCTGAGCTTCTCGTTGGCGTCCTCGTCCACCAGGGCCACCTTCCCCCTGTCCATGTTGTACAGAGTCTCACATGAGTCGAGGGTGAGCACGCCGACCCCCTCCCGGGTGCCGTACCCGTCGTTGAACAGGCTGTCTGCCTCGCTCCTCATGGGGACGACTACGCTGCCTTGCGTGAGGACTGCCGTGAACGGCTGCATCACAGGAACTGGTGTGGGGAGCCTGAAATAGGTTATGCAGCCGCGTCTACGGTTCACCCAAAGGATTAATGTCTAGCCGCCCCGCTAAACAGTAGATTGCCCGAACGCTTCCTCGTCATAACCGAGAAACCGAGCTCGGCTAGACGCATAGCCCAGGCGCTGGACGACGAGGGACACCCAGTGACCCTTAGAGACGGCGGCGTCCAGTACCATATGGCGAGGAGAGAGGGAGACGAACTGCTGGTTGTCTCAGCCCTTGGCCACCTGTACGCGTTAACTCAGGTGGGAAGAGGATGGACATACCCGGTCTACGAGATGAAGTGGGTGCCCGCGAGCCAGGTCAACAGGACGAACAATCGGATAAGTGCCTACATAAAGATTATCTCGACGCTGTCGAGAGGCGTGAACCGTTTCGTCAGCGCCTGCGACTACGACCAGGAGGGCAGCCTGATAGCCTACAACATCCTGAGGTACGCCGTGGGCGAGCACAGCCTGGCAAGGTCCCGGAGGATGCTGTACAGCACCCTCACCCGTACGGACCTGGTGAAGGCGTGGGAGACGATGGAGCCTACGCTCGACTACCCCGTCATAGCCGCGGGTAAGACTCGGCACGAGGCAGACTGGCTCTTCGGCATCAACCTGAGCAGGGCGCTGACCCTGGCGGTGAGGGAGGCGTCAGGCGCCAAGAAGACCCTCAGCATCGGCAGGGTGCAGGGACCCACGCTCAGCTTCGTCAAGGAGAGGGAGACAGGTATCAGGGGCTTCGTCCCCATACCGTACTGGAAGGCATACGCCGAGACTGTGATCTCCGGCGAAGCCTACCCTCTGGAGTACGAGAAAAGGAGACTGGATAGGGAAGTCCAGGCAAGGGAGCTGGCGTCTGAATGCAGAGGCAGGGACGGCAAGGTTGTCGGGGTAGAGAAGAGGAATGAGCGGCTCCTCCCTCCTCCACCGTTCAACCTGGGAGACCTCCAGAGGGAGGCGTACCGCGTCTTCAAGCTGAGCCCCACGGCTACCCTCAAGGCGGCGGAGAGGCTGTACCTTGGGACTTTTATCAGCTACCCGCGGACGAGCAGCCAGCGCCTGCCGTCGACGCTGGATCTCAGAGGAATCCTCCGGAGGCTCAGCAAACACCCGGCCTACGCGAAGCAAGCCGAGGAACTCGTGTCTAGAGGCAGGTTGAAGCCAAGGCAGGGAAGGAAGGAGGACCCGGCCCACCCCGCCATCCACCCCACAGGCGCCAAGCCGAGGCGGCTCCAGGAAAACGAGGCCAAGACATACGATCTCATCGTGAAGAGGTTCCTCTCGTGTCTCGGGAGGCCGGCGATCAGAGAGAAGATCGAAGCCGAGGTGGACGTCAATGGCCACAGTTTCTATCTGAGGGGCTCGAAGACAACGAAAAAGGGCTGGCTCGACATGTACGCACCCTACGTCGAGGACAGGGAGACGACACTCCCCGAGCTGGAGGTGGGCATGGTTATCCCAGTCACCAGGCTATCGACCCGACGAAGCTACACGAAGCCGCCGAAGAGGTTCAACCCCAGCAGCCTACTTAGACATATGGAGAACCACGAGATAGGCACGAATTCCACGAGGACGAACATCATAGACACCCTATACAGGCGGGGCTACATCTCTGACAGGAGGATAGTCATAACCGATCTGGGGCTGCGCATCGTGGAGACCCTCGAAGAATACTGCCCAAGCATCCTCAGCGTCGAGATGACCAGGGAGCTGGAGGAGTCCCTGGAGGAGATCCAGGTAGGCAAGGAGAACCCTGAAGCCGTGATAGAGGACGTCAAGGAGGCCCTCAAACCAATCCTAGCCCAGTTCAAGGACAAAGAGCTCGAGATAGGAGCCGCCATAGCTGAAGCCGTCACCGGCGTCCATGCATGGGAGGGAGCGGTGTGACGCGCTGTACAGTCTGTGACAGGGAAAAGCAGGGAGACTCGGTTTACTGTGAACACCACCAGGCCGCCTACAGTAACCTTGAGGAATCCTATCCTCAGTGGAGGCGGGCTCTGGGCTTGAGCTGGACGGAGTACCTTGAGAAGGTGGATAAGGCCTCAGGCACAGGGACCTGGGTCAAGGAAGTGATAAAGGATATATTATCTGGCGGCTAGCCCTCGGGTTCTTCTAGCTTTATCTCCCAGCGGCTGTTCCTGCCGTTTCTTATCCAGGCGCCGCCTAGACCCCTCATAGTATCGTTGATGGGCCCCCACAGGTCTCCCAAGAACTTTTTTGGACTCACCGTTACGGTTTCTTCGCCCTGCTCTACGTCTATGAGCGCAAGGTCAACGCCAGCGGCCTCCAGCCTAGCCCTAAAGTCAACCTCCTGAGGAGGCCGTGCCTCGCCCTCGGCTTCCTCCTCTTCCTCGTGCACCACGGCAGGCGCCTTCTGCCCGACGGATATGACTATCCCTATCTTTGAGCCGCAGTCGGGGCACGTGATCCATGTGACATTGTTTTTCTTTGCGCTCAT
>CAZQOX010000060.1:0-6925 GCA_964594895.1 uncultured Candidatus Bathyarchaeia archaeon | reverse complement strand
TTGCCTTCGACGACATGGCGCACAGGGAGAAGGCTTGGAACGCATTCGCCTCGGACACAGAGTGGCTCAAGGCCAAGAAGGAGACGGAGGATCGGGCTGGCGGGCCTCTCGTGGAGAGGGTTGAGAACACCCTGCTGAAGCCTACGCGTTATTCACCTCTTAAGTAATTGCGTGTGCGTGACGTTAGCTCATAGATAAGATAAATTACCTTTTTTGGTTCTTTTTCGAGTTAATTCGGGTGTGCGCGCGCTCTTCATGGGGGTAGTAAGAACCTGTGCACGCCTGTGGTTGCTAAACTCTGATTAATGACATGTTTTCACGTGAGTGATTATTTCACCAATATACAAATAGGTATGATTTCGTTGACTTCGCGCGCGTGTTCATTTCACGCGAAGGCTCGGGCTCTTCCTCATTGGTATCTCCCGAAGCTGAGTATCTCCAAGATGCACCCGACGAGGCCCTGGGTGTCCATGTAGGCCCACCCCTCCCCGGGGGTCTCCATCCTGTTTACCTGGAGGGCCTCTATGCCCAGTCTCTCCCACTTCTCCAGCTCTGCGTCGAAAGGTAGGGGCGTGGGGACGCCAATGTGGTGTAGCCCTTCCCCGTGCTCTTCGAGGAATTCCTGGTATATCGTCCTCCCCTCCAAGGTCTCGACGAGTTCCAGGGAGATCGCGCCCATCCTCGCGTGGCCGAACTTCAATCTGTACCCACCGGACTCTCCGCGGACGCTAGCACGCTCCGCCGGGGTCTCCACGACCCTGATCCTCCAAGGGCCGACACCGAGCTTGTCAGCGAAGGCATCCGCAGTCTTCTCCACGTCTCTAACGACGACGCAAACGTGGACTATCTCCCTTATCATGATCTCATCTTCTGGTATGCTCTTGCTCTGTGAATCACTCATGTTCAATCGATTTATCAGACGGGTGATGATCTTTTAAGCATTAAGAAAAAACCAACTGGCGCCGCCTCGCGCGCATTTTCACCTACCTTCGGCTCCTTCGATCAACTCAGTGTGTCTTGAGTAGCTAAGAAACGGAGCCGTTTCTGTAACCAAGGAGTAGTAGAGGGATGGATGAGTACGAGGAGATGCTGGCCTCGAAACGGGTGATAACGGTTCTTGGCATAGTAGCTGAACATGAGGAACCGACGATCAATGAACTCGCTAGAAAAGCGGGTATAGATCATTGTGGCCGATATGACGGTGAGGCATATCACCGAATTCGGATTTTTATTAGACGAATATCAGGGGAGAAGTAGACTGATAAATTCTTATACTCGCCTCAAGTCCACCAAATTAAATATGAGGTTCGGCAGGCTCAGGTGTTCCTAGTTGGCCTCAGTGTAACTCTGATTCATCACGGTTCAATCTAATGCCTTCACATCATCGGCCACGAAACCAGACGAGTGCCCCGCTTTTTACTCTATCGAAAAAAAGGGCTACTCGATCCTGATCTCGGTGCCCGCGTCGTCCTGCCGCTTCTTCCTGAACACGATTTCAAGGACGCCGTTGGTGTAGTTTGACTTGGCGGATTTCTCGTCCACCTCTTCGGTGAACTCCAGCTCCTTGTAGTACTTCCTCGTCGGGTTGTCTACGTTTAAGGTGAGGCTGTGGTCCGTTGCTTTGAGCCGTATGTCCCTCTTCTCGACGCCGGGGAGCTCCGCGACCACCTTTATGGAGTCGCCGTCCTCTATGATGTCCACGAGGGGCTCCCTGCGCTCCGTGAGGTTCAGCGGCGCTCCGCCCTCGCCCGTGAGCCCGGGCTTCATGTTGCCGAACTCTCTTATTATGGGTTTTCCGTCTGGGCCGATCTTGACGCTGTACCCGTAGACGAAGGGCCCGTACTCGCGGCGCACCGAGCCGTCCGGCAGCCGACGCTCCCGGTGCATGTCCTCTGGCATCGTGTTCTCCATATCCTTGAACGCCTCGGCCATCTCCTTCTCCATCTCCTCGATCATCCTGTCGATGTCACCGAAGATGCTGGACCTTCGGCCGAACCGTTTGAACCAATCGTCCCAAAACGACATTTCTCTTCATGAGATGAGAAAACGGTGCCCGATATAAACCCTACACCTTAAGAGCGCCCATACGAGGGTATTCACCGATTTGACGATCCTCGTCTCGTACAGCGAGATAGCCCTCAAGGGGAGGTACGTGCGCAACCAGCTGGAGAGGCAGCTTACGGGCCACATCAAGCACCAGCTAAAGAGAGCCGGGTACCCCGACGCCGAGGTCACGAGGAGGTTCGGGCGAATATATGTGGACAGCGTCCCCGGGGAGGCCGCCGGCGTCGTTGCCAAGGTATTCGGCGTCGTGCACGCCATGCCATCCATCGAGACAGCCACCGATTTCGAGTCCGTAATAGAAACAATAGTCGAAGAGTCCAAGCGTGCGCTGAGTGACGGAATAGGCTTCGCGGTACGCCCCAGGGTGGTGGGCAGCCACCCCTACGGCAGCAAGGAGGTAGCTGTCGAGGCCGGCTCCCGGGTGCTAGAGGCACACGAGTTCATGGTCCACATCAACCTGGACGAGCCCGACGTCACCCTATACGTTGAGGTGCGGGACAAGGCCGCATACGTGTACTCGTCTATGGTCCCCGGCGTCATGGGGCTGCCCTACGGCTCACAGGGTAGCGCCGTCTCCCTCTTCAGCGGTGGCATCGACAGCCCCGTGGCGGCTTGGATGATGATGAAGCGCGGCCTGGACGTGCACCCCCTCTTCATGGATCAGACGCCCTACGTGGGGCCGAGCTACATCACGCGAGTTAAGAAAGCGTTCAGGGCCGTAGCCGAGTACGTCCCCGTGGACGGCTTCAAGCTGTTCTCAGCTCCCATGGGGCAGGTGATGGAGCGGATACTGGAGAGCTCCGAGCCAAGGTACACCTGCGTCATGTGTAAACGCTCCATGTACAGGATAGCCGAGTCGTTCGCGGAGGAGAACAGCCTCAAAGCCATCGTGACTGGGGAGAGCCTCGGTCAGGTGGCGAGCCAGACCATGGCGAACCTCTTCGTTCTGGACAACGCCGTCTCCATCCCCGTATTACGTCCGCTGATCGGACTCGACAAGGTCGAGATAGAGGACATAGCACGGACGGTGGGCACCTACGACGTCACCGCAAGGAAGGTTGAGGGCTGCACCGCCGTGCCCCCCCACCCGGCGACCCGATCAAGGATCGAGGTAATCAATAGACTCGAGGAGAAGCTGGACCTGCCCAGTCTCTGCAGGGAGGCGGCCGCAGGCGTAAACGCGCTGGACAGTGTCTGACAGTAACACAGTTATACCTTCACACGCCCCCTTTCACGGGATAGAGAACATGTCGAAGATGCAAAGGGAGGCGCTACAGGACTCCGAGGATATCGACTTCACCGAGGAGAAGGAGCAGTGGAACGAGTACAGGCTAGCCGACGGCACCATCCTCAAGGTGAAGCTCGTGCTCAGGGGCGTCAAACGCCTCAGACGCTACGAGCCCGACGGCACACCCATCTACGTCATCAACAGCATAAACGTCGTCAGAGCGGTGGATGTGCCCCCTGAGCTGAAGGAGAAACCCAAGAAGCCCGAGGTATCCCCCGTATAGGTGCCAAGGTTTGAAGCTGGAGCTTGTCGCCCACACCCCCAACGTTGAAACCATGATAGCGACCAGCATGCTCACCACCACCAGCGGAGCCCAGCCCAGCGCACTCTACGACAGGCTTCTAAATAAACCCGAGAAGGTCAGGGGTTTAGTGGGCCGCGCCGAGGTCCAGCACGGGAACATACTAGAACACAACCGACTAGTATGGGAGCTGGAGGCCACAGGCGACGAGGTGTTGGAAGCCACTCTGGACACAAAGTTCCTGACTTTCATGAGGCTAGGAGAGACAAGGTGGCTGGTCAGCGGCAACCTCCGCGCCGTCGTCGAGTACGCCCAGCAGAGGAAGACGCCGCTCACAGACGCCTTAGTCGCTTCGTTCAGGGACGTCGCTCCCAACGTACACGGGTTCCTGGAGGACAAAGAGAGGTGAAGGCAAGACTCCTAGCTCACACCCCATACGAGGACATCAAGGACCGGTTACCGGAACTCGGTTGGAGACATCTTTTACCCCACCTCGCCTACACCTTCGCCGTCGAGAAGATAAGCAGGGCGTGCAGCCACCAGCTGGTCAGGCACAGGGTCGCGTCATTCAGCCAGCAGAGCCAACGATACATCACCGTGAAGAGGCTCAGCGAGCGCGTCGTGACGCCGCCCACCGTAGACGACTCAGAGAGGTTCCACGAGCTTGTGGAGAAGGCCAACCAGGTATACCTGGAGCTGGTGAAGTCAGGGGTGCCCAAGGAGGACGCCCGTTTCGTGCTCCCCAACGCTACCGAGACGAGCCTCCTCATGACGATGGACGGCTCCGCCCTGTTCCACTTCTTCGGGCTACGCTGCTGCAACAGGGCTCAGTGGGAGATAAGACGCCTCGCCGACGCCATGCTAGCCCAGTGCAGGGACGCGGAGCCGGAGGTGTTCGAGAAAGCGGGGCCCTACTGCTACATGCTGGGGCACTGCCCCGAGGGGAGGTTCACCTGCGGCGGCATGGCTGAAGCCTTGGAGAGGTACAGGCCGGATAGATAGCTCTGAATCTCGGCGGCAGGTGCATCTCGGTGGAAATTCTCGTATACATGAGAATCTAGGCCGTCGAAGACAAATACGGCTGATCCTAGCCCAACCTTAAAACGCCGGACGGTAACTCGTATTATGATAGATTTGTCCGACATAGAGGCCCAGATACGGGAGGGGTTCGGCGACACCGTGGACCGCATCGTCGCTACCCCGTCGGGGGCCGTCCCGCTTCTGCGGAAAGGCAGAGGCGGCCCCGTGAATAACAGGTACACCTGGATGAAGGTGTACGACGAGACCAGGCAACGGTACGGGAGGCCCCTCACCCTCCTCGCCGCTGAGAAGCTCAGGGAACACGTCACCCCGGGGAGCCACGTCCTCATAGTGACCAACAGCCACGAGATGGACGGTCCGCCAGGCTCGGCCGCCCTCGCCCGGGCGCTCCTCGTGGGGCTCCGCGCCGTCCCCGTGGTCATGGCCAACTATGAGCCGGGCTCCAAGCACCAGAGAGCCCTCACCCAGAGCCTCACGGGGTGCCAGGTGATCCCCGTGTTGTCGAGGGAGGAGCTCACGGGCAGCATCTGGACGCCTTACACAGCGTGGGTGTATAATTGGCCCACGATGAGCGTCCCCGATGCCGAGAAAGCCGCCGAGAAGCTGCTGGACGAGCTCAGCCCCACGGCCGTCGTCACCGTCGAAGCAGTGAGCTGCAACGTCAAAGGAATAAGGCACGGCGCCCTGGGCGGCCCAAGGAACACAGGTGACCCCGAAGAGAGGCTCGTACGCTGGAACCAGCTGCTGGATGCCGCCAAGAGGAGGGGGATACTCACCATAGCTACGGGGGACAACGGCAACGAGTGCGGCTTCAACACCATCAAGGACATCCTCGTGAGGCACCACGAGTACTGCAGGGACTGCGGCTGCCCATGCCGGGCAGGCATAGTCTCAGCCTCCGGCGCCGAGATAGTCATCCCCGCCACCTCAAGCAACTGGGCCGCCTACGGGATAGAGGCGTGCCTCGCCCGGCTCCTCGGGAACACGGACGTGATGCACGACGAGCAGACCCACTACAGGACGCTTGTTAACTGCGCAAATGAAGGCATCCCGGACGGGGCCACCGCCATGCCGAGCCCCAGCACCGACGGCTGCAGCCACGAGGCCTGCATGGCGGTGATAACCCAGCTACGGCAGACGCTCCTCATGAGCATGAAGGAGATAGTCAGGGAGTCTCGCTAGCTACTCGTCCCAGTAGTGGTGCTTGGTGCCGTCGCGCAGCCAAGCCTCGAGCCCCATCTCCCTCATCTCTCTCATGTTCTGGAGACAGGCGCCGAGGTGAAGCCCACCCAAGACTGAGGCGAGGGTCTCACAGCGTTCAAAGCCGTTGCACTCGTAGCACGCATAGAGGCCTCGCTCCCTGCAGCAGTTCCTGACGACGCATGACGCCTCCTCGTCGAGCCTCTCCCTGCAGGTCTTGTGGCACCTCAGCTCCGTCATGAACAGGAGCATGTCTATCAGCCTGTCGTAGTCGCCTAGCTCCTCTGGGAACACGTTTCTTGCGGTCATGTAGAACTTGTACTTGTCAATCACGTCGAGGAACGCGTCCGCGGCGTCTGCGACGACGCCGGTGTACCCGAGGCAGTCACCGCAGTAGACGCCGCAGTATGTGACCAGGTCTGCTTCGCTGGTCATAGGAGCACCCCCCTCAGCCATCAACCGAAGGAGTTGCACCTCGTTTGATAAACCTTGGCTTCACGGTGATGGGATGACATGGTTTAACAGCTCTTGGGCTCGGGGTCCCGCTGCAGGCTGCCGACGAGGCAGTGGATGCTGCCGCTGTTCCGGGGCCGTATGAGGCTCGGTATGTGGACCTCCACCACCTCGACGCCTATGGACTCGAACCACTTTGTAGCCTCGGGGTACTGGTCGCTGGTTATTATCTTCATAGGCTCAAGGACGACGCCGCAGTCCGGCCCCTTGGCGAAGCCGCGTGTGTCTATGCTGACGAGGTCGTCCGGGGGCTTGATGAACTCCCAGCCCATCTCCCATCTCATCCACTCGGCTAGGTAGGGGTCGTAGTAGGTGGCCTCGCCGACGCTTGTGTGTCTGTCGATCATGCTGTAGTGGATGGTTCCCTTCCGTGTGCCGTATCCGGGGCCCATCCTTACGTCGACCTCCGGGTCCTGGGCCTTGATTATGTTGGCGTACTGCCGCTGGCCCCACTCGTTGGCCCTCATCACGGCGGGGTCACCCGTGTTGCCCCGCGGGTAGTGGACCTCGATGATGGCGTGCCTCTCGTCGAGCCAGCCGCAGGGGCCTCCCTCCACCATGCCGTCGCCGAAGATCAT
>CAZQOX010000059.1:0-6932 GCA_964594895.1 uncultured Candidatus Bathyarchaeia archaeon | reverse complement strand
GGTAGATCTCCCACTCGCTCATCGACGGGATGATGTAGTCCTTCGTGAGTCCCTTGTCCTCTGCGTGTTTGGCGAGCGCCGTGGCGCTGGCGATGCACATCTCGTCTGTGATGGTCTTGGCGCGCACATCAAGGGCCCCCCTGAATATCGCGGGGAAGACGAGGCTGTTGTTTACCTGGTTGGGGAAGTCGCTACGGCCCGTGGCGATGACCTTTGCTCCTGCCTCCTCGGCCTCCCAAGGCCATATCTCGGGCACCGGGTTGGCGCACGCGAACACTATCGAGTCGGAGGCCATTGCCGCTACGTCCTCCTTCTTTATCGTCCCTGGGCCCGGCTTGGAGGCTGCGATCATTATGTCGCTTCCCTTCGCCGCCTCCTTGATGCCTCCCTCGACGTTGTCGGGGTTCGTCTCTTCGGCCATGGGCCACTTGTAGGTGTCTTTTATGTCGTCTCTGTAGGTTCCTAATGTGCCCCTGCTGTCAACCAGGATGATGTTCTTCGGGTTGACCCCCGCCGCCTTCAAAACGTAATACGTCCTCGTGTTTGCGGAGCCGGTGCCGACTATGGTAAACCTGGCCTCAGACATCTTCTTGCCGACGAACTTGAGGGCGTTCAGGGTTCCCGCAAGGATGACGGCGGCAGTGCCCTGCTGGTCGTCGTGCCAGACAGGTATGGGCATCTCGGCCCGGAGCTTCTCGAGGATGTAGAAACACTTGGGCTTCGAGAAGTCCTCGAGGTTGATCCCTCCGAAGCTGGGCTCTATCCACTTCACGGCCTGAATGACTTCGTCAGGGTCCTTGGTGGACAGGCATATAGGGAAGGCGTCAACTCCCCCCAGGTACTTGAATATGAGGGCCTTGCCCTCCATCACCGGCAGGCCGGCTTGGCCGCCGATGTCCCCAAGCCCAAGAACACGTGTCCCGTCGCTGACGACGGCGACGTAGTTCCACTTGCTGGTCAGCTCATACGCCTTCTCCTTGTCCTTCTCTATCTGGAGGCAGGCCTCGGCTACGCCAGGCGTGTACCATATGTTGAAGTCCTGGAGGCTCCGTATGGCGCACTTGGGCATGACCTCCACCTTCCCCTGATAGAAGGCGTGGTAGCCTGGAGCGATCTCCTTCCACTTGGACGCTTTCTTCAGAAGTTCCTCTGTGTCGACGCTCATATCGAATCGTGAAGAAATGACCCTTACTAGATATTTAAGATATGGTCATGGCTGTGAACGTTGTCAGGAAGGGGCTGGTTAGCCGTACTCCTCGAGGAGCGCGTCGCGGACACCGTCTTCGATGGGGCCTTCGCCGTCCACGATGTCGTGGAACGTCTTGAAGACGCGCTCCAGTTTACGCCAGTCCGGGACGTAGGCCCTGCTGAACCATATCCTGCTGCTGTCCACGTCGTCGTCCTCGACCTCCCAACGGTACTCGTCTATTCTCTCCTCGCTGATCACGTGCGCATACCCGTATGGCCCCTCGTGCTCCGGGGCTTCCAGCATCATGACGCCGTCCGCCCCGTGGGCGAAGGCGTACAGGATGTGCTCCTTCTTGAGGCGCGCAAGGCTCGGCAGCGGGATGATCCTTACGCTGCTGGGGTAGGTTAGGCGGGCGAGCCCCGCCAGGTCGACGGCGGTGTACGCCAGCTCCTGCTCGACGAACGCCAGTATCTTGAGCTCCGCCTCGCTGTGGTCGAGAACTCCTCTTATGTTCGCCTTCAACTGTGCGTCGCTGAGCCCCTGCTGATCCAGAGCGTCCTCTGGGCACGCAGGGATGCAGGCTCCGCAGCCGCTGCACGTTATCTCGTTGATCACGGGCTTCTCGTTCTCCATGGTTATCGCGTTCTCCGGGCACACCTCGACGCACTTCTCGCAGCCGCTGCACGCCTCTGGGTTCGAGAGGAAGGCCTTGTTGGGCTCTATGACGCGGTCGCCGCTGAGGAAGTTCACGACCTTCATCGCCGCCCCCTCGGCCTCCGCCGTCGCGCTCTGGATGTCCTTCGGCCCGATTATGACCCCCGCCGCGTAGATGCCGTCGCGTTTAGTGCTCACGGGGTCCAGCTTGGGGTGCCGCTCAAGCACGAACTGGTCCTCGTCGACAGGGACCCTGAGGCTCTCAGCCAGCCTCAGCGAATCTTCCGTCGGAACGATTGGCGGCGCCAGCACCACGAGGTCCACGGGGTTCTCAATCATCCTGTTGAGCATCATTTCCTCGCTGCGCACCAGCACCTGGTCGCCCTCAGGCACTATCTCCGTGACCTTGCCCTTGACGAACATGGCTCCCTTCTCCTGGGTGGCCCTGTAGAACTCCTCGTATCTTCTGCCTGGGGCCCTGATGTCGATGTAATGTATCCAGACGTCGACGCCCCTGTCTCTGAGTAGCTGAGCCTGCTTCAGGCTGTAGAGGCAGCATACGCGGCTGCAGTGTGGGCGTCCCACCTCCGTGTCCCTGCTTCCCGCGCAGAGCACGTAGGCGACGCTTTTAACCTCCTTTCCGGTCTCTGGGACTATCAGCCGGCTCCCCGTTGGGCCGTTAACGTCTAGTATGCGCTCCATCTCGAGGCTCGTGACGACGTTCGGGTATACGCCGTAGCCGTACTGTGGCAGCCCGCTGAGGTCGTACAGCTCGAAGCCTGTCGCAAGGACCACGGCTCCGACGTTTAACTCGATCTCCTTCCCCGGATCGTTGATGTCTATCGCGTTGGCAGGGCAAGCCCTTTCACATGCGCCGCACCTGAGGCAGGCGTCGTAGTCGATGGTATATATGCTGGGAACAGCCTGGGGGAACGGCCTGTATATGGCCTTACGCTCGTTGAGCCCCTCGTTGTAGTCATCCTTGGCTTTCCCCGGGCAGACCGTGTTGCAGGCGCCGCAGCCTATACACTTCTCCGGGTCGACCCCCCTCGGCTTCACCCAGACCTTTACTTTGAAGTCGCCCGGTACGCCGCCGATCTCCTTGACCTCGCTGTAGGTGTAGAGGTCTATGTTCCGGCTCTGGCTCACCTCAGCCATCTTGGGCGTAAGTATGCACTGGCTGCAGTCCAGCGTCGGGAAGACCTTGGGGTACTGTATCATGTGTCCTCCGATGCTGGGCCGCTTCTCGACCAGGTGCACCTTCATCCCGTACTCGCTCAGTCTAAGGCTGGTCGTTATCCCCGCCACGCCGCCTCCTATTATCAGCGCCTCGGGGACTACCTCCATCGTCTTCGACTCGAGGGGGACGGACTCTTTCGCCCTTGTGACTGCGCCTCTTATGAGGTCCAGCGCCTTCTTGGTGGCCCCCTCGTGGTCGTCCTTGTGCACCCAACTGCACTGCTCCCTGATGTTCACCATCTCAAGGAAGGCGGGGTTGACGCCCTTCTCCTCAAGGTTGCTCAGGAACGTCGTCCTGTGCATCTTGGGGGTGCAGCAGGCGAGCACCACTCTATCCAGCCCCTGTTTCTCGATGGCCTGCTTTATGGCGTCGACGCTGGGTTTGCTGCAGAGGTAGCGTTCCACATTCACGTAGGCGACCTCGTCCTTTAGGGCGTCGGCGATCTCCTGGGTCTCCACGACGTCGCCTATGTTGCCGCCGCACTCGCAGACCCAGACGCCTATCTTCTCGTCAGACATTTCCTTTTCCTTACAGCAGT
Organism: uncultured Candidatus Bathyarchaeia archaeon; assembly: GCA_964594895.1. Classification (GTDB taxonomy): domain Archaea; phylum Thermoproteota; class Bathyarchaeia; order TCS64; family TCS64; genus RBG-16-57-9. The sequence continues at coordinate 3,311 of CAZQOX010000059.1, read as the reverse complement.
TTTAACTGGTGTTCCAGCGTTTTCTCGCCGCGGTACTCGGGGAGTAGCATCGGGGACCTCCTGTCCGTCTCTATACCCGCCTCCTTCAACCATTTCTCGTAGCGGTCTAGGTGGTCCAGGTTTAGCTTACCTATCTTCGCGGTCTTAGTTCTCTCAGCGGCGGCTTTCCCTGCTCTTCGCCCGAACACGTAGAGGTCTAGCTGGCTGTTTCCCATGAGCCGGTTCTTTCCGTGGACGCCGCCGCAGACCTCGCCGGCGGCGAAGAGCCCTGGTACGCTGGTCTCGCACCTGACGTTGATCTCGACCCCCCCGTTCTGGTAGTGGAGGGTCGGGAAGACGAGCATGGGCTCCTTTCTTATGTCTATGCTGAACTTGTTGTAGTTCCTGAACATGGCCGCGAACTCGCGTTCGATGGTCCCCTCGCCGTTGATTACGTCGATGAGGGGGGTGTCGAGCCAGACGCCTTTCATCCCTGTCGGGGTTGTGATGCCGCGGTCTCTGTCGTAGCACTCACGTATCAGGGCTGACGCCTCCACGTCGCGTGTCTCGAGGGGGTAGACGAAGAGCTCGCCGTCCGCGTTCACCGGCTGAGCCCCCCTGCTCCTGAGCTTCTCGGTGCACAGCTGCCCAACTATCTGTTCGGGGTACGCCGAGCCTGTTGGGTGGAACTGTGTGCTGTCTAGGTGGATCAGGTTGGCTCCCGCGCGGTAAGCCATCACTATGCCGTCCCCCGTGGCGCCGTAGTGGTTGGTGGTCTCATAGTTTTGTATGTGCAGCCTCCCGAACCCCCCCGTCGCCAGGATGGTGGACTTGGCTCGCGCGATCTTGTACTCGTCGCTGTCCATGTCGTATAGCACCGCACCGGCTACCTGACCCATGTCGTCCATGACGAACTCGACGACACACGTGAACTCGACGTAGCCTATCTCCCTGTTGAGGATCTCGTCCATGAGGACCCGCGTGATCTCCAAGCCGGTGTAGTCCTTGCAGCTATGCATCCTGCGTCTGCTGGTGCCGCCGCCGGGGGCTAGCTGCATCGTTCCGTCCTCTAGCTTGTCGTAGAGGACGCCCAGCTCCTCGTGCCACTTGATGACGCCTGGGCCGTCCTTGACCATGGCCTCGACCAGCTCGGGTTTGTTGTAGTAGTGGCCGCCGCCGATGATGTCCAGGTAGTGGATGGTGGGGCTGTCGTTAGGCGCGTCGGCGGCCTGTATACCGCCTTGGCTCATCTTGCTGTTGGCGTCGCCCAGCCGCAGCTTCTGGACTATGAGTATCTTGTCCGGGTCGATGCCGCTGTCATGAGCGAGGATAGCGGCGCTCAGCCCGGCTCCTCCCGCCCCTATTATGAGTACGTCGACGTCGTAGTCGATGCTAGACAGGTCGATTTCCTCGGGCTTTATGATACTGTGCGCCTCAAGGATGTCAACCACTTCATTGGGCATGAGCTGCCCCTTGCTGGGGCCAACCTTGAGCCCTCTCTTCTGATCCATCTTCCAGTCGGGGTGAAACTCCCTGAGGATCTTGTCCTTCTCCTCGGCCGTCATGGCCTTGAAGCTCTTACCGAAGCGGCTCGCCCGCGTGGCCACCACCTTGTCGAGGCTCTCCCGCATGTAGTCCGGATAGCCGCTCTCGTAGTCGCTCATTCCAGAATCTTCTCCCTCGTCTCGTAGCGCTCCTGAAGCGCCGCCTTGTCCATGTTCTTCAGCTCCTTGATGCCCTCGTCGAACTTGCCTTCCTCGATCTCCTTGACTCGGTCTAGGACATGCTGGGACGGGCCGTCGACGTAGCGAGCGTAGAGGCGTCGTGCCAGCTGCCCCACGTTATAGGGAACTATCTCAGCGGGGCACCTTACTGCGCAGAGGCCGCAGCTGATGCAGTCGAAGCTCAGCTTAGTGGCCTGCGCTATGTCGCCCCTTAGGCTCGCCTGTACGTAGTCCATGACCATGATGTCCTGTGGGCAGGCCTTCGTGCATGTGTTGCATGCGAGGCACCTGCTCAGCTCTGGGTAGTACTCAAGCAGGGTGTTTGCGTCGGGCCTCAGCTCGTCGAGGCTGTACGTGATCTTCTCGGCCGGGTTGAAGGGTATCTGGGCGATGTACATGCCGTCCTCCACGATCTTCTGGCACGCGAGAGCGCCCTCCAGCTTGTAGCTCCCCTTCTTCCTGTAGAGGGTCGCACAGGATCCACAGAAGCCACCTCTGCATCCCGCTCCCCTCGTGAACTGGTGTCCGGCGTACTCCATGGCCTTCATTATAGTGAGGTCGCCTGGCACCTCGTGCTTCTTACCCATCACGTAGATGGTCACATATTCGGCGTTGTTCTCCATCTTCTATTCCTCCATCAAGCCCCTGTCTCTCAGCAGGGGCCTCGGGTCGGGCTCGTTGCCCGCGAAAGCCGCAGCCTCTTCGCCCAGATCGAAGGCTAACGCCATGAGCTGGGTGAAGTAGACCACGGGGATTGAGTTAAAAACAGGGTATCTCTTCTCCACCTCGGACTGTCTGGGGCCGAGGTTGTACTCGCAGAGGGGGCACGCGGTGATCAGCATGTCGGCGCCGGCCTCCTCCGCATGCTTAAGTATCTTATAGGCTAGGTCCGCGACGACCTCTTTCATGTGGACGGCGTTGTAGCTGCCGCAGCACTTCTGGCTGTAAGCGAAGCCTACTGCCTCTGCTCCCAGCGCCTCCACCAGGTCTTCCATGATTGTGGGGTTGTCCGTGTCGTCGATCCCTATGCCTCTGGGGCGAAGCAGGAGACAGCCATAGTATGGTGCGACCTTTAACCCGTTCAGGGGCTTCACGACGGCTTCCTTGACTTTTTCCCATCCCATCTCTCTGAGTACCTCGAGGTAGTGTAGCACTTCGACGTTGCCGCTGTACTGTGTGTCCTCCTTGTACATGTTGTCACGGATCTTCTTCTTCCGGTCGCTGTCCTCGTTGAAGACCATGTTGCTGCGCTTTAGCGTGTTATAGCACATGGCGCAGAGGGTGACGACCTGCTTCGAGTCCACCTCTCCCGCGTCGCTGAGCTCCTCCACTCTCAACAGGTTCCGTACCGGGGCTAGGTGGTGCATCACGTCGTCGGTGGATAGCGAGTGGACTGTGCCGCAGCAGTTCCACCTCTCAGGCTCCACCAGCTCTATGCCCAGCTTCTCGGCCGTGGCGATGGCTGAGTCCTCGAAGTTCTTGGCGTTCGTCTTCAGCGTGCATCCCGGGTAGTACGCTAGCCTCGTCATGCCGTGAGCTTCCTCTGGTTCGACACTATGGCTATCTGGGGCAGATCTCTGAGTTCCTCTGGGCTCAGTTCGTCGAGGC
>CAZQOX010000058.1:0-6949 GCA_964594895.1 uncultured Candidatus Bathyarchaeia archaeon | reverse complement strand
CTGCAGTGCTCCGACATGGTCTGGTCGAAGGTCTGAAGCTCGATGTCCGTCGCCCTCCTCTCCCGGAGCACGTAGTGGTCGGCGATGTACCTGAGCTCCTCAAGCGTCAACCCCAGCCCCAACGCCTCAGCTATCCCCCGGAGCTCCTCGTCCGAGGCGTTGAGAAGATCAACTTTGTGGTGGGTGAAGGGATGCCTTGACTCGGTGATCCTGCTCATCATGCCTCACTTAGCTCGTACCTGTAGTCGTCCTTCGTGGGGTTCGTCAGCAGCCGCCTGCACATCTCGTCTATCAGCCTATTCGCTGCCGCTCTGTCCTTCGCCTCGAAGGTGACTTGGTATGCCTTGCTCGCCCTAACCTTCTCGACCCCGTAGCCCAGGCCTCTGAGGGCCTCGGCCGTGGCGTCGCCCTCCGGATCGCTGTACCCAGACTTTAGAGAAACATAGACAAATGCCTTGAACTTCATACACCATCACGGTTAACATGGTTCTTGCTGATGCACACGGTCACAGTGGGCACCGGCACTCGCTATTTAATGAAAGTGTAAATATATAAAACATTAATGCCCAGTTATTACATCATTATTATAATTTTCATGGATATTAAATGCTAACAGAATAATATCTTCAAAAAATAGAAATAGGCGAGACCGCCGTTGAACGGGCTATCCGCTCAACAGGATGGCGACGATCAGCCCGTAGATGGCGAGGCCCTCACCGAGCGCAACGAAGAGAAGAGACCAGATGCTAAGCTCCGGCCTCTCCACCAGCATCTCTGCGCCCGCCTTTGCCGCGACCATGATACAAAGAGCAGACGCGAAGGCCGCTCCGATCATCGTCATGGCAGCTGTGAGAACACCCCATGCTTCTGCTGGAATCAGGTCACCTTCACCTCCTCCGCCGAATAATAGGATGATTGACAACATTAGGTTGATGACAATTGTAAACCCACCGAAGGCGTTAAGCGCGACACCCCAAACCGGAGTGCTCTTTCCCTCAACCTCCGCCGCCGCGTTGATCATGGCTCCCTGAGCCATGACCCACATACCGGCAATGGCGAAGATCACTGGGGCAAACACTTCGTACATCTCAGCGCCTCCTTAGTGAACACAGCTGTCGTTGATAAGTTGAGTTCACTTTTGACCACTTTTGACCCACCTTTCCTCCCTACATCATCCCATGAGCATATATATCTTTTCCAAAACGAAAACAAGAAAATGGGAGATCCTATCAGGCGTTCCTTATTCTGAAAGGCTTGAAGGGTATTCCATCGCCTTGGAAGAACTTACCCATGAACTCGTAGTACAGCAGCCGCAGAGACTGGACGCTGCTTGAGATGAACTCGAAGCTCAAGGCAATGATGTTCATGATGACCAATGCCGCTATGGGGCTGTGGATGGCGTGCCCCATGGCCTCGCTAGCCCCAGCGAGGCTAGCGTGGGCGAGCGCGAAGGCCGCGATACGGAGGAAGCTGAACATGTTGGCGAGGCCCTCCACGAAGGTCATCAGCAGCCCTCCTATCCCCTCACCCATGGACTCTATGCTCAAGCCGTGCCCGTGCTGAACCGAGTGAAGCACAGGCTCCAAGAAGGAGAGCAGCATCCCGGCGAGCATCAGCTTGAAGGGCCAATTAGCCACCATCAACACGATGTCGAGGCCCTCGGTGAACAGCGAGGCGGCGGAGAGGTATAGGCCAGTCACGTAGAGACCCATCCCGAAGCCGTGTTCGCCGATCATACCAACGTAGTTGCCTTCCCTGAACGCGTTGTACGCTCCTAGGAGCGCCCCCAGAACTATCTCCACGGCGCCCACCAGGAATATGAGGTTCATGAGCTCACCCATCTCGTGCACCGGGTTAGGCATAATCGGGTAGTGGAACGGCAGCGTGATGTGCGCCGAGTGCAGCCAGTTACTGATGGCGTGCTCTATGAGGAACATCGAGTCGTACATGAACCCGAATACGATGGCCGCTATTCCCATCGGTATGAACAGGTTCGTGATATACCTCATCATCCCTGACTCGAACCTGTTACGCAATGTAAGCCCGATGAGGAGGAAGACCAGTCCCTGCCCGATGTCTCCGAACATCAGCCCGAACTGGAAGCAGAATATCAGCACAGAGATGTATCCAGGGTTGAACTCTTGGGCCGAAGGCCAGCCCCTGAGCCTCGTGAGTATCCATGCAGGCTGCAGGAACCCCGGCATCTCGAGGGCCGGAGTAGGCGCGTTCTTATCGTCTTGACCCAGGTCGCTTACCTCGACGAACAGGGTTTCCCCTGTCTGGGACTCGACGGACCTCACCGCTGCCTGCAGGTCGGGTACGCTGCTCTCGGGTGTGTAGCCCTGTATGACGCTGATAACCTTGCCTCGGAGAACCGGCGCACTCTTTTTCTGGAACAGACGCAGCAGGTTGACGTAGAAGGCCACGACTCCGAGGGCCACAGCCTGCTCCTCCTTGAACTTGGCTATCTCTTGAGTGTGGCTCTCTTCGTTCTCCTTGATCTTTGCGTCGCACTCCTCCTTGAGGACCGCCACATTCTTCTCGTACTCGGCCTCGAGTTTCCCGAGCTCACCTCTAATCTTCTTCTCCTCGGGGTTCTCTTCCACGATCTCCTTCTTCTTTCTCTCCATCTCGGAGAACTGGGCCTTGTACTTCTCGATGGCCCGCTTCCTCCTGGCTGGGTCGAGCACCAGCAGCAGGTCGCCGGACTCCAGGACGTCGAAGATGTCCTTTATCTCGTATACTAGGAACAGCGCCTCGACCCACTTCCGGCTCTCCTCGTTTCCGAAGACGAATATGAAGCTCTCCTCGTCGGAGATCTTTGCCGTTCGATGATAGGTGTCCGGGTATCGCTTGAGGTACTCCTCCAGCTTCGGCATGACCGCAGTCTGTACCACGCCGACAGCGAAGCAGTTCTTGAGCTCCTCCGGCTCCAGGGCCTGCACAGACTCCAGCCTAGCCTTGGTAGTCGTTTGCTGTTCCCTGAACCTGACCTTCTCCTCGTCGATGTCTTCCAGCTGCTCGAGGAGCTTCTCCTTGGCCGTGTCCAGCGCCGCCTTCTCGACGGCTATCTTCTTCTGGAGCATATCGACGAGCCTACTGTTCTGGACGTGGACATCCTCCTCGCTCGCCTCGATCTTCCCCAGCAGCGTTGACGCCTCCTCGATGATGGTGTCCACCCTACCTTCGGGGTCCAGCGAGAACGACCTAAGCTCGTCTACGCTCGGGGTCACACGCTCCACCTCCAAGTCGCCTAGAAGCTCCCCGAAGCGGTTCTGGATCCTCTGGTATAGCTCACTGTAATTTACCTGCTTCTCGGGGTCCCCCCTTAGCCCCTCATACTCGGCGCCGGTTACTGGTTTGAGCTGTGCCACCTGTGCCCTGCCGAGAGACTCGAGTACCAATCCTTCGTACTCGGGGGGAGTGATAATGGTGACCTTCTTCATCACAGCGTTTCAACTTAATGCTTCTCTAATTGATAAAAAGGTTTCTGGGAACCACCCCGCTCTAAGTTATGGCTGTGAAACGGGTTCGATTGAGCGGTGTTCCACTATTTTCTCCTGAGCAGCGTGCTGAACTGGGTCAGCGACGAGATCGTGACGGCGTTGATCATGTCGTACTCAGAGACTATGCCCATAAGCTTCTCTCCGTCACTCACTAGGAGACGGCGGACCTTCCTGTGCCTCAGCTCCCTCATCGCGTCGAGGATGAGCGTGTTTTTATTTATGGAAATGAGGGGACTCGACATGATGTCGCCTATCTTGCACTCCCGTGGGTCCCTGCAGTTCACTATGACCCTGGCCAGGAGATCGCTCTTAGTAACTATGCCGACAGGGCTTCCCTTCTCCGTGACAACGATGCTCCCTATGCCCTTCTCGAGCATTATCTCGGCCGCCTTCTTCACCGACTCCAAGCCGTCTATGGTGACCAGCTCCTTCATAATGTCGGAGACGAATGAGGGGAACTTCTCCAACCTCGCCCACCTACTCTTCCTTCGGGAAGTCGGCGTGAATGAGTGTCGTCGTGGACTCCACGCCCTCGATGGTCCTCAGCTTGTTGAACACGAACTCGTCCAGTCTCTCCAGACTGTCAACGTTGACCTTGACGATGAGGTCGTACTCGCCGTAGGTCGTTATCACTTCCTCGACCTCTGGGAGTTCCTTGACCTTGTAGTAGACCTGGACGTCCTTCGCCGGCTGAACCCTTGCCAGGGTATAGCTTACAACCAATTCAATCCTTCCTCAATCCTTAAAAAGAATATATTAAAAAGAAAATTTATGTTTATAGGTTCTTCACGGCTACAGTGAGCTCCTGGAGCCCCAAGTCGTCCATGACTTTGACGACGGCTATGGAGTCCACCTGAACCGCTGCCTTGACCAGCGTCTCAATGCCCGTCGGAGAGGCGAGCATGTCCTGCCTCCACAGGTAGATGATCTTCTTGGTCATCTCGGCTGACACGGCGTCCCTGTCCTCGGAGTCGAGGATTATGGACACCAGCTTATCTGACAGGGTCTTGTACAGAGACACTGGCATACTCTTTATGGCTTCCATCCATTACCACGATTGTATTTACTATGCTTATAGAATATATCACATTTCATTAAGAAAATTATAGAATAAATCAGATAAATTATGGATTCCTCAGAATTAATTTATTATTTCTATACTTTCTTTAAAGATATTTTTAGGTGTTAATCTAATTATATCAATATTGAATAAAAACCGGATTAATTTTAACATAGATTTGTATATTTGAGAGGTATCCGAAAATATCTTTAATTCATGTAATGAAACACGTAATTAGATTAAAGAAAACCATAATACCATTAAAGAAACCTAAAAATATTTCAACTAGTAGACCCATTAGAATGATGCCATGTCTCTGGACATCCTCGATATGAAGATCATACAGTGCCTCACAGACGACGGACGATGCACATACAAGAAGATATCGGAGGAGGCGGGCGTAAGCGAGGCCACCGTCAAGAACAGGATCGACAAGCTCAAGGAAGAGGGCATAATAACGAAGTTCACGGTTATACTGGACTACCACAAGCTGGGCAGAGCCATCAAGGCTTTCATCGGCCTCAAGGTCCAGCCTGCGAAACTCTCATCAATCGTCAATGACATAGAGAAGAACCCCGACGTCCACGTCCTCTACCGAACCAGCGGCGACGTCGACCTCCTCATCGAGGTAATATTCGAGCAGATGGAGGACCTCAACGCCTTCCTGGAGAAGGAGATAGCCCTCGACGGGATAATCGGGACGGTGGTAACCATCGTGATCGGGCCCTACAAGAGGTGCCCATGGACGGGGCTCTAGAGCCACGAGTTCTCCTTGGGCTTGGCCACCCTGAACACGATCAGGTCATTGATGTTGGTGTGGTGCTCATTCAGGGTCACCTTGAACATGGTTTCGAGGTAGCCCTTGAGGTACTGGGACGGCACCGCCGTGTTCTCGATCTTTATCTCGTCCTCGACCTTCTCGAAGGTTCCCCAGCCCAGGTTCTGGAGCTCGTTGAGCACAAGCGGCCAGTTCGCCTTCTTCGTCAGGTTGATGTCCCTGAACTCGGGCTTCAGCACCTTCCGCTTGAGGGCCGTCATGCTCCCCACCCTGTAGATCTCATACTCGGTGAGGCTCTCGAATATGTCGAGGAGCATGCCCCTGTCCATTACGATGACTCGGTTCTCGCCGATGCGGTAGATGTCTGGGAGCCAGTCGTGCATGCTGAGCCTCCTGAAGAAGAGCAGCGCCTTGTGGATGGCCTCGTTCTTGTTTCTAATATAGCGTGTACGTTCGAGGAACTCAAGGTAGTTGTAAAGGTCATCGTCTACCTCGACCGTTACCTCCTTCACCGGCTCTCCTCCTTCTCACCCAGATAGTCTTTTGAATCCCGGAGGGCATGAGTCTTTCTCTCCCTCGCCATGCTGTCCAGCCTCTTGATGAAGAAGTAGACTGTGAGCCCGTACTGGACCATGAGGAAGAATATGACAGCTATGGCGATGTACATGTTGCTGGGCTTCCTGTACCAGATGAGCCCCATGGCTATCGTCATGCCGAGGTAGGGTAAAGCCAGCAGCGCATAGATGAACCTGCGGTTCGCGTCCAGTACCTCTGCGATGCTGGGCTTCTCCTCGGCCAAAACTATCTAACCTAGAAAGAAGAAGTAAGAAAAAAGGTTTATGATCTTCTATTTAGCCACGCCGCCCCGGAAGCTATGTGGCGGCTAGTCTAATATTTGGTTTATCTCCTTCTCCGGCGTGTCCGGCAGCGACTTCAGCGTGGCCTCGAGGCCCCTGAGCCTGTTACGCAGTGTGACCTCTGTGGTGCCCGCCGCCTCCGCGACGTCCTTCTGTATCCTCTTGTCGTCGTTGTCGATGCACGCCATGTACAGCGCCGCCGCGGCGACTCCCCTCGGGTCCTTACCTATGAGCCCCCGCCTCTCCTTGGCTCTCCAGAGTATGTCTATGGCGTACTGCTCGGTGTCCCTCCTCAGGTTGAGCTTCGAAGCGATGCTCGGTATGAACTTCATGGGGTCGTCCACAGGCATCTTCAGCTTCATCTCCCTGATGAGGAGCCTATAGGTGCGCGCAACCTCGCTGTGCTCGCGCGTGGACGCCTCAGTGATCTCCTTTAGGGGCCTAGGTACCTTTGACTGTCTGCACGCCGCGTATATTGACGCCGCGACGAAGGCGTCGATGCTCCGGCCCCTTATGAGGTTCATCTTGAGGGCTCTGCGGTAGATGAGCGCCGTCTCCTCCTTGATGTTCTGGGGCAGGTGTAGGGCCGCCGTCATACGGTCAAGCTCCGCCATGGCTATGCTCAGGTTTCGTCTCCACATCTCGTCGAACTTGCTGCGATTATCGTATTTTCGCAGCCTGTCCATCTTTATGCGGGTCTCGTCCTTGAGCCTGTTCCCCTGGGCGTCCCTGTACCCGTTGAAGACCG
>CAZQOX010000057.1:0-7167 GCA_964594895.1 uncultured Candidatus Bathyarchaeia archaeon | reverse complement strand
GGATGGAGTACGAGGGCGACAGGCTGAGGGAGCTGAAGCTCTACCCGATAGAGCTTGGGCAGGGCAAGCCCAGGAGCCAGAGGGGCAGACCAGTCCTCGCGGACGAGAAGATGGGCGCCAAGATACTGGGCGTCATCAAGAAGCTCTCTGAGCCCTACGGCACCAACATTGCCGTCAAGGACAACGTCGGCGTGGTGGAGCTCTAGCCCCTCTTTTTGTGTAACTTTGTTACATACAATACCCGTGTTTTGGATGGAGCCAGTACAGACACATTGTTTGTGGTGAGTCTGTCACCAATTACGCTTTTAACGGGGCTCGAGACGGTAAAACGTGGAAGTTAGGTGAATTGCCCAACCAGCATTCAGCCCCCACCTAACCTTTCCACCCATAAATATTCTATTGGCTACCCGAAAAATTGTTAGCTTATTTATAAGCCTCTTCGTGTGGACACATGTGCTATGCAGAAGATGAAGATTGAACGAAAAAGCGTCACGTTGACAGCCACCGTTTCATGCGCGGCTCTCTACGCCGTGGGCTGCTACATAACGTCATACATAGTGTCGCCTTGGGGGGTAGGCCAGTTTAGGCCTGCCGTGGTTATACCGAGCCTCTTTGCCGTGATCTTTGGGCCTTGGCCTGCAGGCGTAGGCGCCGCCGTGGGTACATTTATCGCGGACTCCGTGAACCAGGGCGGGTTTCACATGGGTAGTCTCATCGCTGCTGTGCCAGGTAACTTTCTCGGGTTCTACCTCATGGGGTGGTATGTAGGGAAGAAGTTCACGTGGGGGAGGTTCATCACCGCCAGCGTGGTGACACTGGTTTTCGCGAACCTGTTGGTTGCCGTTCTATACGTCGGCGTCTACATGAACCTGTTTCTACATAGTCTGCCCCCATACGGCTTGGGGGGGTTAACCATGTTCATCGTCGGGCTCACAATCTGGTGGTTTGTGACCATGCTTCCCTTCGTTGTGCTCATCACGCCTCCTCTCATCAGGGGCGTGGCAAACGCTTTCCCTTACCTCGTCGATGACAGCGTGATCGAGGCGACGCTCCTCGGAGACGTTCCGGAGGAGGGGCTCGTGCTGAGCCTAATAGTCCCTGGCGCGATCATGATAGTTTTCGGTCTAGGGATATCATACACTGTTCTGGGCGCCCAGTTGACGGGGTTCTTCGGGCAGCGGGCGGCTGATCTCATAGAGATGATGACCTACGTCGGCGGCTTCATACTCGCGGGACTCGGAGGCATCGTATACCTGAAGACACACCGAAGATAGGCTCGCCTTCAAATCACGTGGTTGCAGAGCCTGTTCTTCTACTGGTTTTTTATTCCATTAACACAGTGTCTTCTACGTGATCAACGTTGGGTCTATGCACTGATATCGTGGTTTTCAACGGTAAGATCGTCACCGTCGACGCCAGGGACTCGATAGTGGAGGCCGTGGCCATCAGGGACGGGAGGTTCGTCGCGGTGGGCGGTGCCGAGGAGGTCATGTCGCTGGCAGGCGAGTCCACCAGGGTCATCGACCTCAAGGGAAAGACAGCCATGCCCGGGATCATCGACAGCCATACACACCCGGGAGGCATCGCGTCCAGGTTCCTTGAGGTGGACTGCAGGGCACCGCCCGTCAAGAACATACCTGAGATACTGGGGATGCTGAAGGCGAAGGCGGAGGAGCTGGGCCCCGGCAGATGGGTCATGGGTGCCAACTTCAACGACAGCAAGCTCGAGGAGAAGAGGCACATCACCAGGTGGGAGCTGGACGAGGCGGTCCCCGACAACCCCGTGTTCATCGTCTCCGACACTGGCCACCAGGCACTCGTGAACAGCTTGGCGTTAGAGGTAGCGGGGATCACCAAGGATACCCCCGACCCGCCGGGCGGGGAGCTGGAGAGGAACGAGGACGGGCTTCACACGGGGCTCCTCTACGAGAACGCCACGGGCCTCATCAGGGAGCATATACCGGAGTACACGGTGGCTGAGCTGAAGGAGAGCTTCAGGAAGGTGGTGGACCAGTTCAGCGAATGGGGCGTCACGTCCACCCACAACGCCAGCGGCCGCAAGAGCGAGATAAGGGCGTACAAGCAGCTTCTGGAGGAAGGCGTGAGGCAGGTGAGGATGAACCTAATGATGAGCGTCAACTCTGACGTGCCAGGGGACGTCCTGGACGCCCTAGGGCTCGCCGGCGTCGAGAGCGGCTTCGGAGACGAGTGGCTCAGGGTCATGTCCGTGAAGATCATGGGCGACGGCAGCGGCGCCGGCGGCACTTGCTGCGTATACACGCCCCAGCACAGGGGCACCAAGGGGCTCGGCCTGTGGATGACGGAGCCGGAGGAGGTGAAGCGCCTCGTCGCCAAGGCTCACGACGCGGGGCTACGCGTCAGCATCCACAGCATCGGAGACAGGGGGGTCGACATGGCGCTTGACGCCATCGAGGAGGCCCAGAGGCGGAACCCGAAGCCGGACGTGAGGCACAGGATAGAGCACAACAGCCTGTGCACGCCGAAGCAGCTGGGGCGGATAAAGGAGCTAGGCGTGACGCCCAGCAGCAGCATAGGCTACATGTACGGTCTGGGGGACCAGTACGCCGAGAACTTCGGCCCAGAGCGGAGCAGGTGGCTACACCCCCACAGGACGATGCAGGAGATGGGCATCGTCGCGGGCGGCAACAGCGACTGCCCCGTCACCTACTACAGCCCCTTCGTCCAGATCTACGAGGCCGTGACCCGTAAGACGAGCAGCGGCCAGGTGGTGGGCCCCGAGGAGGCCATCGGCGTCATGGACGCGATACGCGTCTACACGTGGAACGGGGCCTACCTCAGCAAGGAGGAGGACAGGCTTGGCAGCGTCGAGCCGGGGAAGCTAGCCGACCTCATCGTGCTGGACAGGGATATACTGACGGCGCCCCAGGACGATATCAAGGACATCCTGGTACTGACGACCATCGTGGACGGCAGAGTCGTCTACGAGAAATAATTTTTCAGAGAAATTACGGCGCCTCAACAGTTTGGCTCTGCTTTTTGACCCGATTTTTTCTTGTCTACGTGGCGAATGTTCATGTATTTTACCCACCACACAAGAATCTGTTACCGGGCTTCGAACCTTACTGGTCACACTCTATCCATCAGCTAATCTACAGAGTTAGATGCGGTGAAAACCAACTTGAAGAAGATTCTTTCTATAACAACAAGCATCCTTTTACTCGCAACCTTTCTCACGATTTCACCCATATCCGCTAAAAGCAAACTAGAATTCAAGGCAAACGGCAAGATAGATCATTATGCAGATTGGCTAGACGACCCCTCAGCGATGATCGTCGGTGGTTCATGGAACGTGAAGGTGAAGGACGGCGTGGCTTGCTTCAGTGGATACTACCGAGAGCTTAACCTGGACCCCGAGGTCGAGCACTCCCCCGAAGGAACCGTCGACCACTTCAGGCTACGCATGGTCACCGACGATTACTGGCTCGAAGGAGACACCCTCGTCATGAGGGGGGAGATACACGTCGACAAGAAGATGTGGATCATCGAAGACGACCCGGACCCATGGGTCGTTCCCCCCGGCAAGGCGGCTCTCGACTGGATAGAAGACTTCATCGTGGCAGACCCCACGGTGGTCCGGGTCGACCCATCCGAGATGACGTACGACTACTGGGACGACGGAGTAAACACGTACGGGACGACCTTGACCTACCACAACCATCCTTAACAACCATTTTTTTACAGGCCTTAAAAAAAGGGGGGTTATTTTTTCGGCCCCGCCGTCTTGACTGAGTCCGTCCCCACGAAGTCTAGCCCATCAACCGTCTTACCGATGAGGGTAGCCTCGATGTCGCCCATCTCTATGCCTGTGTCCTGTGTCTTGAAGTGGTAGATGGCGTCCAGGTCGCCGTCGCCGTCGTAGTCCTCCATGTGGCCGCAGCAGCCCTTGTGGGCCGGGGCAGCCAGGTCAGGCCCAAACCTGACAGTGCAGTGGTCAACAGTTGAGGCGTCGAAGCCCTCAGTGGTCACTATGGCGACCGGCACCACTCCCTTGTTGTTCGGGCTCAAGCCGTTTGGATAGCTGCCCGGCTTGATGTCGATGACTATCTCTATTGGCGGCACGACCCTCTCGAGGGTGAGCAGCGCCCAGCAGGTGTCGCAGATGTCGTTGGCCCAGCTCATGTCCTCCCACATGTTGTTCATCTGGGTGTCCACGATCATCTGGGCGAACTCCTGGTACCAGTCGTGCTCAGGCACGGTGTCGCCGTCGAGGTCTAGCATTGTTACGCCTCCGAAGACGAGTCCCTTCATGAGGCAGTACATGGCTTGGTAGTTGGGCGTGGGCCAATCCTCGTCCACTAGCCCGTCTCCGTCGTTGTCAAGCCCGTCACGGGGGTCCTCGTCGATGAGCCCGTCGCCGTCGTCGTCATAGTTGTTGTTGGCGCGCCACCCCGGCTCCATTCCCCAGTTGAATCCGAGGTCGTTCCAATGCCTCTCGACGTAGTTCAGCGCGTTCTGGAACCGTGTGGATGACTGGTCGTCTCCACAGTACTTGAACTGGAAGAGGAGGTTGCCTGTCTTTAGCTCGTTCACCCAGAACCACGGGTCAGTGTAGCCTGATCCGCCGTCGGGGTCTATCTCGCCGTCGTCGTCAAGTGGGCCCGGGTCGTTCTGGATGTAGTCGAGGTAGCCGCTCAGCTCCGTCTTGACCCAGGTGGGCACGACGCATCCCATGCCCTCCGCCGCGGCTAGCCCTAGGACGGCGTAGCCGCCGTTGGAGTTGTCTGGCCAGCCCCCGCCGTTGTCCACTCTGTGGTACTCCCATCCGCCTTCCCGTGGCCCCGTGTCGACCTGCCCGAAGGCCAGCCAGTCAGCGAGCTCTTGGGCTATCTCATGGTAGGTGTCTGGGGTTGCGTCCCCGTTGAAGTCGAATCCTCCCTCGTTGAGCCTGCCGGGTGTGCCGCACGCCTCGAGTGCCATGAGTATTGTCCCAGTCGTGTACGTGGTGTGGTATCCATTGGTGCTATAGAAACACAGGGAGTAGCCGTTCCCGTTCGAGTCGGGGTCGTCGAGTGTCCCAGAGTATCCCAACGTATGGTCCTGGATGCTGGTCGCATAGATTTCGATGTGGTTGGCGCCGCCCCCCACCGGGTCGACGCTGAAGATGAACTCCCATCCCCTATGCACGTTCTCCGAGTACATGTATCCCGGGTCGAACGGCGAGTCGTAGCCAAGCTCATATGCGCGATCGCACAGCTTGATGAGCGCAAGCCCCGTCATCGCCGTCCTATCCCATTCCGGTGGTGACCCCCACCCGCCGTCGTCAGGCCACTGCGCGGTGACTAGCCAGCCGAGCCCTGTCTCTATGGCGTCATCTATTTCCTCCGGGGTCGCTGCGTGGGAAGCGGGCGTCATGATTGCCGATAGTAGCAGAATGCCGAAACAAGTCAGAGCAACTAGGTTTTTCTTCATTGTTGCTCAATGAAAAGAGAGGTCTAATTGTTACCAAAGTTTACTGTAACCGGATACCGAATCAACGCCGTCACTGTTTTACTATAATACATGAAATGGAACAAGGTGTTGTTGAAATAAACTAAAACTCAGGCTTTGATTTCCCAAGCTTCTTGTCGTACGCCGCCTTCACCAGCCCATAGTACGGCGGGCTCGGCGCCCAGGGGCGGCTCTTGAACTCTGGGTGGTACTGTGTGCCTAGGAAGAAGTAGTGGTCCGGGAGCCAGAGCACCTCCTTGAGCTTCTTCTCCTTGCTCCAGCCGGGGAAAGCCGCGCCCCCCTTCTCCAGCACTTCCCAGTACTCCGGGTTCACCTCCCACCTGTGCCTGTGCCGCTCCATGATCTCAGTCGAGCCGTAGAGCCTGTGAGGCAGGCTTCCCTTCTCCAGTATCACCGGGTTCGCCCCCAGCCTCATGGTTCCGCCGAGCTCGCTGATCTCCTTCTGCTCGGGTAGCAAGTCAACCACTGGGTGGGGGGTCTCCGGGACGCACTCGGTGCTCGCCGCTCCTTCGAGGCCCACCACGTAGCGGGCGTACTCGACCGTAGCCAGCTGGAAGCCGTAGCATATCCCTAGGAACGGCTTGTCGTTGGTCCTGCAGTAGTTGATGGCTATTATCTTGCCCTCTGCGCCGCGCTGCCCGAAGCCGCCTGGGACGAGGACGCCGTCGTAGTCCTCCAGTATCTTAACGTGTCTGAGGTCGTCCTCGAAGACCTCGGTCTCTATCCAGTCGATCTGTACCCTGCAGCCGGACTTGGCGGCTGCGTGGCGGAGGGCCTCGTTGACGCTGACGTAGCAGTCGGCCAGCTCGGCGTACTTCCCGCACATCGCTATCTTGACGACGTCTGTGGGCGTCCTGTACCTGTCCAGCATGACGTTCCACTCGGCCCAGTCGGGCGCGCAGCTCTCCAGGCCGAGGTACTCGCAGACCACTTCGCCCATCCCCTGCCCCTCGAGCTCCAGCGGGAGCTCGTAGAGCGTGGGCACGTTGATGCTGCTGAAGACGGCTCTCTCCTCGACGCTGCAGTAGAGGGCGATCTTCTTCCGGTGCTCTGGGTCCAGGCGGCCCGTCTCTATCCTCGCGGCGATGATGTCAGGGTTGAGGCCGATGGCTCTGAGCTCTTTGACGCTGTGCTGCGTGGGCTTCGTCTTGGGCTCACCCACGGCTTCGAGCACGGGTACGAGGGTCACGTGTACGAGCAGGGTGTCTCCCTTCCTCTCCTCGTTCCTCATCTGCCGGAAAGCCTCGAGGAAGGGCAGCCCCTCGATGTCGCCCACGGTGCCGCCGCACTCGATGAGGACTATATCAACGTTGCTCTTACCCGCCACGAGCCTGATCCTGCGCTTGATCTCGTCGGTGACGTGGGGTATGATCTGGACGCATCGGCCGAGGTACCCGCCTTTCCTCTCACGCCTGATGACCTCCTGGTAGACCTGGCCGCTGGTGATGTTGTTGAGCCCGCTGAACTCGCCGCTCAGGAACCTCTCGTAGGTGCCTAGGTCCATGTCTGCCTCGTAGCCGTCTTCGAGGACGAAGACCTCGCCGTGGATGTAGGGGTTCATGGTGCCCGGATCGACGTTGAGGTAGGGGTCGCACTTCACTGCCGTCACCTTGAATCCGCGTACCTCAAGCATCTTACCGACGCTGCAGGTGACCAGTCCCTTCCCGAGGCCGCTCA
>CAZQOX010000056.1:0-7193 GCA_964594895.1 uncultured Candidatus Bathyarchaeia archaeon | reverse complement strand
TCTCCGCGTACATGGTTAACTCTACGACGCCGAGGCTCATTATGTCGCCTGCTCCTAGCAGTATCAG
Organism: uncultured Candidatus Bathyarchaeia archaeon; assembly: GCA_964594895.1. Taxonomy (GTDB): domain Archaea; phylum Thermoproteota; class Bathyarchaeia; order TCS64; family TCS64; genus RBG-16-57-9. The sequence continues at coordinate 7,126 of CAZQOX010000056.1, read as the reverse complement.
GGTGAAGACGAGGCTCGACACGTTCTGGCCGAGCGAGGCCAGCAGCCAGACGGTGCTGGTCTTGCCCGCGAGCCCCTTCACCAGCGTTATGGCTGCCGAGACGGCGCCTACCAGCATGATCTCGTTAAGGAACCAGTCCAGGTCGATCCCTGATTCAGCGATCAACTGGTTGACATCAGGGGGAATGTACTCGGGTAGCATGTAGGGAACGACCACGAAGAGTATGAGCGTGATGATCGCGGAGACGACGGGGCGTATCCTTTGGGACGACATCACTGGGCTCCTCCCGACATGGTTACGGTGTTCGAGAAACTGACGAGGTCGTAGAGGGTGGTGATCCCCAGCTCCAACACCCACTCCGCGTTCGAGCCCTCCCCCAGATACTCCTGCGCGGTGCTGAGCGGAATCGTCAGCTCGAGGTCCAGGGGGACCTGCTCCCCCGGCGATAGCGTCACCTCCATGGATTCTGTGGCTATCACCTCTTCTCCCTCCGAGACGAGGCTTAGGGTCACCGTCAGCTCTGCCTCAAGGTAGCCATTGTTCCTGGGAGAGATGCTGTAGGGGATTACAACGGGGTCTGTCATCTCGATCTCGGTGCCTTCACCCGCTCCCCCGGGGATGGCGGTGTTGTATACCTCGAATATGGTGTGAAACCCGGCTGTGAACCCGACTACGCTCACAAGCTGTATAATCATGATGCCTATGCCCAGTATTCTAGATGCCTTCAAAACGGGGAGCCAGCCTTACCAAATAAACGCCATAGTATAAAATAAATTCAACCTATAAAACCGCGTTTTTTATATCATATACGGTCGATCCTTTCTGGAATGTATCACCAATCTGGATGAGCCTTTTGTGAAGCTTTAAACTGATTCGGATTTTTAGGTGGAGACGCGGGAGTTCAAACACGACCCGGGGCTCCCGGCCACCATGGGCGAGAACATCGAGTACCATACATCGAGGGAGGAGTTCGGGGTGGAGGACGCGCTCCGGCTCATGACGCATCAGATGGTGTACGACGACGAGTACGAGTATGGCCACCGCGACAACATGCTGAACAAGGATTACAGCCGCGTCAGCGTAGGCGTGGCGTCCGACGAGGGCAGGATATACCTTGTACAGGACTTCAGCTAGTTCCTGATCAGCGCCCCATAAAGCCTCTATACGCGTTCGCTGCTGCCTGAAACCATGAAGCTCGAGCTACACCACAAGTACTTCATGGTCGGCTTCCTGACAGGCTTCGGGTTCTACACCGCGCTGTTCTTCATAGGCTACTTCTGGCGGCTCAGGCAGCTCATGGGATGAGAAAAGGGTTACCTGCGGTAGACCTCGACGGTGTGCCGTAGGTCGCTCTCGTCCAGGGCCTTGACGGTCACGGCCATCAGCTTCCCCAGGTTCTTCAGGTCCGTGAGGCTTATGACCTCGTTGGGGCTGTGCATGGACCTGTTGGGCATGCTGATGAGGCCGCAGATGGTTCCGCCGCGCTCGACCTGTATGGCCCACGCGTCTGTGCCGCTGCGGGCCGGGACGCCGGTCCTCTGGTAGGGTATCCCGGCCTTCTCGGCTTCCTTCTCCATCATCTCCCATAGGGCGCGGGTGAAGTTGGCTCCCAGCGACACCACAGGACCATTCCCCAGCTCTATGCCCCCCACCTGGTTTGCCTTGACTCCTGGGGCGACGGCGTGGGTCACGTCCGTCGCTATGGCCGCCCACGGGTTTAAGTTGTACGCCGCGATGGTGGCTCCCCTTAGGCCTACTTCCTCCTGGACGGTGGCCACGAAATGGACCTTAAGGTTCTTGGGAGGGTCCTTCTTCAGTATCTTCATGGTTTCTACTAGGCCGGCGACGCAGCAGACGTCGTCGAAGGCGGGTCCCACGACCAGGTCGCTACCCTCCTTGCCTAGGTAGGTTACGTCGAGGTATGGGGTGCACACGATCCCAGGTTTGACGCCCATCTTCTCGGCCTCCTCCCGGCTCTTGGCGCCTAGGTCGATGAGCATGTCCTTGAGTTCGGGGCTCTTGTCTCGCTCCTTCTCGTCCGTGAGGTGTGCCGCCTTCACGGCGACGGCTCCCACCAGGTAGTCCTCCGGGCCGTCGCCGACCCATATCTTGATGCGGGTGCCGTAGGCGACGCGCTTGTCCCAGCCGCCCACGTTGGTGAACGCGGCGAAGCCGTCGTCGTCCACGTACCTGATCATGAAGCCCAGCTGGTCGTAGTGGCCGGCCAGCATGACGGCTCTCTCCGCGTCGCCTATGGTGCCTATGACGTTCCCCATGACGTCCACCTCGACGACGTCGCAGTGCCTGCTGAACTCCTCCACGATGAGTTTACGTCTCTGCTCCTCGAAGCCCGTGACGGCGGGGGCCGCCATGAAGCCTCTGAGCACCTCGAACAGTTCCTCGGTCAAATCGAATCAGTTAACAGTGTCTCGGATGGAATTAAAGATAACTGAGCCAACCGTTAAAAGCTCGGCGGGAAGACCCTTCCCCATGGAGCCTAGACACGCGATCGTCAGGGAGCCCGGCGACGGCTACGCCGGGTGCCTCAGCACCCACCCCCTGCACCACACTGTCAGCCTGGAGAAGGCCAGGGAGCAGCACGCCGTCTACTGTGGGACCCTGGAGGAGCTGGGGCTGGAGGTCGTCAGGGTGCCCCGGGACGACGCCCACCCCGACTCGTGCTTCGTCGAGGACAACGCCGTCGTCGAGAACGGCAGGGCGCTGATATGCAGGATGGCGAAGCCCAGCAGGAGGGGGGAGCAGCCCGGCGTCGCCGCCGCTCTGGAGGGGCTCATGCCCGTGAAGTGGGCGGAGGCGCCGGCGACCGTCGAGGGCGGCGACGTGGTCCACGTGGAGGGGAAACTGATCTGCGGCGTCACAGACAGGACCAACCCCGAGGGCGTCGCCCAGATGCAGGAGTGGCTGGGGGTGCCCGTCTCCACCATCTTCGACCCCGGCATAATGCACCTGAAGAGCTACGTCACCTACCTCGGCAAAGGCGTCATGATGGCGACCGAGAGGTACTGCCGCCACCCCGCGCTGGAGGGCTACCGGATGCTGGTGCCGCCGGCCGAGGACGTGTACGCCGCCGACACGCTGGCCATCGGGGACACGGTGCTCATGGCTGAGGGCTACGACACCGCCCAGCAGATGGTCAAGGAAGCCGGCTTCGAAGTCACGAGCCTCGACGTATCGGAGATACAGAAATGCGACGGGGCGCTGACCTGCCTAAGCATACTGTTCTAATTCGAGAAGCCTACCATCAGCCTTAGCTGATGTTCTCTCCAGACCGAACATGATCGTTAATCCATGACGGATCCGGCCACCAGCAGGGCCACCCCCGAGAAACGCTTGTTCCGTTCAACTTGAAGCAAACGAACCTGATGTCACTTCATCCGCATACTGATGAGAGCCGCCGCGACCACCAGCCAGTACCCGTAGTTAGGCAGTGTGAGGAAGACGCTGACCCAGTAGCCCTCCTGCACATAGAAGACGATGACTAAGCCGATGCCCAGAACCAGCATCAGGGTGCCGGCCAGGTTGTAACCCTTGAGCACCTCCCTGTCCCTGTAGGCCGTGTAGATCATGAGGAAACCGGAGAGGAACAGGAAGAAGTTACCGACGTCGAGCGTGGTGGGCATACAGAGGAATCACGCCGCGGGACATATAACAACCCTGATAAATGAGGCTCACAAAGCCAAACCCATGGAGAGGCGCGTCGCACTTGTCTACACCATAGCGGTGTCGATCATCATGGTGTTCAGCATGGTCTACGGGTTCACGGTGAGCCACCCGGACAACGTATACACGAGGCACGGCCTACCCGTGACCTGGGGCAGGCACCAGCTCGTGACCATAGCCGGCCCCGCCGACGCCTGGGCGGTAAACCTGAACGCCATGCTTGGCGACCTCGTCATCTGGCTCGCCATACTCGTCACACCCCAGCTCCTGGGCCGCAGACCCTCTTGACGAAGCCCTTATCTCTGCACCTCAACCATTCATGTTGATCGAATTGAATGCCTCAAAGGCTCTGCTCGAGATGCTGAGCCTCTACGAGGTGGAGCACGTCTTCGGGCTCCCCGGCGAGACGACGCTGCCCCTGTACAAGGAGTGGCTCGACTATCCCGAGATCAGACACGTCATGGCCAGGGACGAGCGAAGCGCGGCGTTCATGGCCGACGGTTACGCCCGGTTCAGCTTCAAGCCCGGGGTCTGTGAGGCGCCCAGCGTGGGCAGCACCCACGTGCTGCCCGGGGTCGCGGAGGCGTACAAGGGGTCTCTGCCCATGATCGTGTTCACCACCGACGTCCCGCTGCACCTGGAGAAGAGGAACATGCTCACCGGCCTCGACCAGACCAGCATGTTCAGCGGCATCACCAAAGAGACGTTCACCCTCACCGACCCCAGCCAGGTGCCCCACATGATGCGGAGAGCCTTCAGGGTCGCCACCACAGGGAAGCCGGGCCCGGTCCACGTGCGCCTACCCTACGACGTCCTCCAGGAGGAGACGGAGATCACGGACCTCTACGCCCAGAAGGACTTCACGACGTACCCCGGGCACAGACCCGTGGCTCAGACAGACAAGATCGTCGAGGCGCTGAAACTGCTCGGGGAGGCCGAGAGACCGGTCATTGTATGCGGGCAAGGCGCCCTCTACAGCGGGGCTTGGGACGAGGTCGTGGCCCTGGCCGAGATGTTCGCGGCCCCCGTGGGCACCACCATAAACGCCAAGGGGGTGATGCCCGAGCTGCATCCCCTGAGCCTCGGCGTGATAGGCGCCAGGGGCGGCACCAGCCTCAGCAACCGGGTCCTCTGCGAGGCCGACGTGGTCTTCTTCGTGGGCAGCAGCACCGACTCGGCGGGCACAGACAAGTGGACGGTTCCCAGCATCGAGGGCGACGCCAAGATCATCCACCTGGACATCAGCGAGCAGGAGGTTGGTAACAATTACAGGACAGACGTGGTGCTCATTGGAGACGCCAGGGAGACGCTGGGCTGGATGCTGGAGCTCAGCGAGACGGCGCCGAGGGAGTACATGAAGCTGCCCCGCGTCAAGAAGCTGATGGAGGAGAAGACGAGGTACGACAAGTACGTCGCTGACCTCATGGGCTCGGATGAGACGCCGGTGCACCCCGTACGGTTCATCAAGGAGCTGGAGAGGGCGCTACCCGAGGACAGGTGCCTCGTCATGGACGTGGGCACCAGCGCCATATATACCAGCACCTTCTACAAGGTGCCCAAGGCGGGCCGCAGCATGGCGTACAACTTCGCCATGGGCAGCCTCGGCTACTCGCTCCCCACCAGCATAGGCGTGGGCTTCGCCAGACCCGGAAGCTGCATAGCCACCCTCGTCGGCGACGGAAGCTTCGGGCTGGCCGCCGCGGAGCTGGAGACCGTGGCTAGGGTGGGCCACAACAACAACGTCATAGTGGTGAACAACGGCGGCTTCGGGTGGATCAGAGCCGAGTGGAGGCTCAACTACGGCGAGGAGTACGTGGACTTCGCCACAAACTTCAGGGACGTGGACTACATGAAGATAGCGGAGGGTTTCGGCCTCAAGGCCAGGCGGATAACCAAGCCGGAGGACCTTGAGCCGGTGCTCACGAAGAGCTTCGGCGACCCGGAGCCCACGTTCATCGAGCTCGTGGCCCAGCCCGAGGATAGGCTGGTTCCCCCGGTGCCCACTTGGATCAAGAAGGCCAGCGCCGAGGGCATCAGGTACGTAAAGTGATGGCGTTGCCCCGGTACCCCGTCACCCCAGCCACGGCGTTCCTAGACGAGGCGGGCGTCGAGTACACGAAGCATCTGTACGACTACAGGGAGTCCGGCGCCGTCGCGGCGGCTAGGCAGATGGGGGTGAGTGAACACGCCGTCGTCAAGACGCTGGTCATGGAGGACGACGCGGGGAACCCGTTCATAGTGCTCATGCACGGCGAGAAGGAGGTGAGCCTCAAGGAGCTGGCGCGGGTGATGGACGCCAAGAACGTGAAGACGACGACCGTGAGGGACGCGCAGCGCCTCACAGGCTACACGGTGGGAGGCATAAGCCCCTTCGGCGCGAGGAGGCGGCTGCCAGTCTACGTCCAGTCAACGATACTGGACCTACCCTACCTCTACGTCAACGCGGGGAGGCGGGGCTTCATCGTGGGCATGAAGCCAGAGGCGCTGGTGAGTCTGCTGGACCCTCAACCCGTCGACGTCGCACGTTGACCAACGGTTTCTCTCTGGAAGATTTTTAAACGGTCAGATGTGTTATGGGGGAAGCGGTGGTACCATTGACCATGTACGACGGCATACTGATCAAGAACGGTTTCCTGCTCACCATGCAGGGAGACGGGCTGGGAACCATAGAGGACGGCGCGGTGGCCATACAGGGAGAGGACATCGTCGCCGTGGGCCCCACGGACGAGGTGGCCGAGGCATACGGCGGCGCCGAGAAGGTAATCGACGCGCGGGGGAAGGCGGTGCTGCCGGGCTTCGTGGACGGCCACATCCACACGGGGCTCAGCCTCCTCCGCGGCGAGGCGCAGGACGTCCCCGAGATAGAGTGGATGCTCAAGACCATGGCGCCGTTCACCAGGCACAGGAAGCCCGAGCACGGCGTCAAGGGCTCCGCCCTGGGGGTCTTGGAGGCCGTGAAGGCCGGCACCACAACCTTCGGCGAGATAGGCGGCGACATGGGGGTAGTCGCGGAGAAGGTGTTCATTCCCTCCGGCGTGAGGGCCAACCTCGCCAACACCATCAACGAGATAGGGCCAGGCAGCAGGCCCGACGCCAACAAGCCCTACGTCTTCTACGAGGACGTAGGCGAAGCCAGGTTCAGGGAGGCTGTGGAGCTCATCGAGCGGTACGACGGCGCGGGCGACGGCAGGGTAACATGCATCCTGGCGCCCCACGGAGCCGACATGATGAGCCGGGAGCTGCTGCTCAGGGTCAAGGAGAAGGCCGCCGAGCTGGGGAAGCTGGCCCACATCCACGTCGCCCAGGGTGGCCGCGAGGAGATACAGATGAGGCTCAGGTACGGCACCACCACCATAAGGTACCTGGACAGCATCGGGTACCTGGACGACGGGCTCATCGCGGCTCACTGCCACCAGACCACGGACGACGAGGTGGCGCTGCTGGC
>CAZQOX010000055.1:0-7395 GCA_964594895.1 uncultured Candidatus Bathyarchaeia archaeon | reverse complement strand
CCTACGACGCCTTGATCGACAGCTTCGAGCCCAAGATGACGGCGGACAACATAACAAGGATCTTCGAAGAGATGAAGAAGGGGCTCAGGAAGGTCATGGACAAGGTGATGGCGCAGGGGAAGCCCGAAACAAGGTTCCTGAAGCGCCCAGTACCCGCCTCGATCCAGGAGAGGATCGGGGAGAGCATCGCCGACTTCATCGGTTACGACGTAAAGTCGGATAAGTCCGGGGGCAGGATAGACACCACGGAGCATCCGTTCACCACGGGCTACTACACGGACGTCAGGATCACCACAAACTACCACGAGGACAGGTTCGAGTCAAGCATCTTCAGCGTACTTCACGAAGGCGGCCACGCGCTCTACGAGCAGGGTCTCCCCATGGACTGGATGTACCAGCCCGTCGGCTCGGCTGCCAGCTACGGAATCCACGAGTCCATGAGCAGGTTCATCGAGAACATGGTGGGGAAGAGCCCCGAGTTCTGGATGTACTACCTGCCCGAGCTCAAGAAGCTGACTGGAGACACCCTCAAGGACGTCGCCTACGACGACATGATCAGGGCCGTCAACTACGTGACCCCCAGCAAGATCAGGATCGAGGCCGACGAGGTCACCTATGGGCTCCACATAGTGATAAGGTTCGAGATCGAGCGGGACCTGTTCAGCGGTAAGCTGGGCATCGACGAGCTGCCACAGGCATGGAACCAGAAGTACATGGACTACCTTGGCGTCGAGGTAGAGAACGACAGCGAGGGCGTCATGCAGGACACCCACTGGGCGGGCGGAAGCTTCGGCTACTTCCCCAGCTACGCGCTGGGCAACATTTACGACGGGGAATGGCTGACGAAACTCAACAAGGACCTCCCGGACTGGCGGGAGCAGATACACGGCGGAAGCTTCAGGGAGACCAAGCAGTGGCTCACCGACAACGTCTACGGCTACGGCAACCTCTACGACCCCGAGGACCTGGTGAAGGAGGTCACCGGGAAGGGGCTCGTCGTGAAGCCGTTCATCGACTACCTGGACGCCAAGTTCGGCGCCATCTACGGCTACTAGCCGGCCTCCCTCCATAACGGCTCGTCGAGCCCTTTCTGGTGCACCGAGGCGCCCCTGACCATAGCTTCATTATTATTCCGCCTTTACGTCTTTTCCTCCACGATGAGCCTCCCAGAGGAGTTCAGGGCGTCCTACCGCAGACAGAAGTACGGGCTGGTGGGCACCCACAGCGCCGTGAAGACGTGCCACTGGCAGAGGCGCAGCCTCAACACCGGGGGAGCGGAGAGCTGCTACAAGAACAGGTTCTACGGGATACCAACCCACCGCTGCCTCCAGATGACGCCGAGCCTCGGCCACTGCACCCAGAGCTGCCTCTTCTGCTGGAGGGCCACACCCGAGACGCTGGGAGTATCGTGGGGCCAGACCCAGCCCATACAGAGCCCCGAAGACCCGGAGACGGTGATCGAGGGATGCCTCAGGGAGAACCGTAGACTGCTGAGCGGCTTCGGCGGCGACCCCAACGTGAGTGAGGAGATGCTGCGTGAAGCGAGGAACCCGGTCCACGCCGCCATCAGCCTCGAAGGCGAACCCACGCTGTACCCGAGGCTCGGTGAACTCGTCGAAGCGTTCTACGATAAAGGGTTCAAGTCGGTCTTCATAGTCACAAACGGCACGAGGCCCGAAGTACTGGGCAGCCTCGGGGTGGAGCCGACGCAGCTCTACGTCAGCCTCTGCGCCCCCGACGAGGAGACCTACAGGAGGACGTGTAGGCCGACTTCGTCGGATCTGTGGGGCAGGGTCATGGAGACCATTGAGCTGCTCGACAGCTTCAGCTGCCCCACGGTGCTCCGCCACACGTTGGTCCCGAAGCTTAACATGCGTAACCCGGATGGCTACGCGAGGCTCGCCGAGCGGGCCAATGCCACGTACATGGAGCCGAAGGCCGCGATGAGTGTAGGGGCGGCCCGTGAAAGGTTCGGCTACGACGAGATGGCCTGGTTCGAGGACATCCAGAGGTTCGCGGAGGAGCTCGCCGCCGCGTCAAGCTACGACATAGTCGACGAACACAGGGGGAGCAACATAGTACTGCTGAGTAGACTCGAGAAGCCCATCAGGCTCTACTGACAACCATTATTAGCCGCCACAATCGATAGGGGTTCAGAATGATCGACAAGATAGGGGTGAAGACGACCATCCGGGAACTCGTGGCCTACAGGGAGCTGAAGCCCGAGGAAGACGAGGTCACGGAGTGCGCCAGGCTCAACAGCGAGCTCTACAGGAAGGGGGCCCGGCCCAAGGACCCGACGATGGTTCTCTTCTACGACCCCAAAGACGAGTCCGGGTGCAGGCGGGAGGTATTGATCCCAGTCGACAGGGAGGTGGAGGGTGTGGACACTAAGATGATGCCGGAGATCAAGGTGGCCTTCCTGGTGTTCATAGGCACCGCGAACCCCGTGGAGTACTACTATGAGAGGCTGCACGAGTACATCGAGGAGCAGGAACTGAAGCCGGGGACCGAGATGTGCAGCATCGAGGCAGTGTACCAGCCCAAAGAGTACGGACTCAGCTACGGCAGCTTCATAGACGAGGACACGCCGGAGCACTGGCGGACCGAGATCATGATCCCGGTCGAGGAGTAAACGTTTTTTATCTCTAAACTTACTCTGTTTGCTCGCGCGACCGTGGTCTAGCGGTTAGGATTTTGGCCTTCCAAGCCAACGACCCGGGTTCAAATCCCGGCGGTCGCACCAACCGCAATCGAAACCGATTATAGGCAGGTAACACTATCAGGGGATATCATGAATCAACGTAACCTGTTAGCTCTGGGAGCCGTCATAATACTCGCTTCGGCTGCATACTACATGTTCTTCATAGGAAGCAACAGTAAGGAGGAAACGGGAACCCTAACGGTGACATCCACCGCCTTCGAGGACGGGGAGGCCGTGCCCGTTCTCTACACCAGGGATGGAAATAATTTATCGCCCCAGATCGCGTGGAGCATGGTACCCGAGGGAACCAGGTCGATCGCGTTGACATGTGTCGACGTCGACGCCCCCGGCGGCAGCTTCACCCACTGGGTCATCTTCAACATACCCTCCGGCCAGACTGAGCTATCAGAGAGCACGCCAACTTTCCCTGTGCTCGAGAACATGGTGAGGAACGGAGTGAACGACTACAGGGGCGTCGGGTACGACGGGCCTTCGCCGCCGTCAGGTGAGACCCATAGATACGTATTCACGGTCTACGCCCTGGACACGCTTCTCGATCTCGAGATAGGTGCTACGCGTATGGATCTCTTGGCCGCTATGGCGGGGCACATACGGGCCACAGGCGCCCTGACGGGCACCTACACCGGGTAGCCCGCCCCTCCACGTTTCATATACTGGGTCACGATCCATGTTTAGAGGCTCAAGTTGATAGAGGCCGTCACCTTCGACCTGTGGGGCACCCTCTTTTACACGCGTAACTACGGCGAGTTCAGGCTTCCTGCGCTGAACAGGCTGTTGATGGTGAACGACGTATACCTCGACGAGGATGAGCTAAACGAGGCTTACATGGCCGGGTGGAGGCACAGCAGCCACGTCATCAGGACCGAGGGCAACAGACACGTCCAGACGGCGGAGATAGTGGACAGGGTGCTGTCGGAGGTGGGTCTCGTCGACCCGCCGAACAGGGACGAGATTGTGCGGATGTACGAGGAGGCGGTGCTCATGGACCCTCCGAGGCTGAAGGAGGGGGTCACTGAGACCCTGGCTGCGTTGCATGGCATGTACAGGTTGGGCCTAGTCAGCGTCACCGGGGTCAGCGCCGGGAGGCTGATGCGCGGCATCCTTGAGAAGCAGGGGGCGCTGGGCTGCTTCGAGGCGTTGGCGTTCAGCGACGAGGTGGGGTACGTGAAGCCTGACCCGAGGCTATTCATGGCCGCGCTGGATGAGCTGGGCGTGGAGCCGGGGGACGCCGTGCACGTCGGCGACAGCGTGAAGAGCGACGTGTTGGGTGCGAAGAACGCGGGGATGAAGACGGTTTGGCTGAAGACCCGCGACCAGGCGATGGTCGCAGAGCCCGACCGGATAATAACCAGGTTGACCCAGCTGCCAGAGACTCTTGAAACGTTTCAGGCGGCTCATTCCTAGCCGATTAGACTACGCCTGACGTCTAGCCCGTGGTTGAGATGTAGACGTTCATCCGGTCCTCGTCGCAGGTGAACGGGTACCCGGCTGCGTTGAGCTCGTTCATCGAGAGCCGAAGCCAGTCACCGAAGCCTCCGGCGGCCGTGTTATCCGGGTCCATTGTGCTGGCGTCCATCTCGAACACATCGCTGCATACTTGGCAGAGGATGTGCTTGCTGGCCCAGCAGTCCAGAGCCACGGGGTCTGTGCTGGCGGCTACCACGTTCACCTCCGTGGCCGAGGCGTAGCTTGAACTAGGCCCGTCCCCGGGACGCGCGTTCACCCATATGGCGTCGACGATGTTCAAGGCCGGCACCCGGGTCTGGGCCATCAACGTACCCATGCCGCCCTCGTCCACGGTGTCGTGGGCCCTGTATCCAAGGCCACGGGTGAGCTTGTCGGAGGGGACGCCCATGTAGTGCTTGACGCTGGCGGTGACGCCGTAGATCACGTGGGTCTTGAGCACGGGGACGTTGAGCACCTTGAGCCTCTCCACGTCGTAGTCGTCTTTCTCCGGCACGTAGACGCCGTGCTTGAAGCTGACGCGTGTGCCGTATGGGGTCGTGAACTTGGGGTACGATACCATTGTGCCGGTGGAGGCGATCACCTTGGTGCTCACCACGTAGCCGTCCTCCATGTCGCCCTCCGCGAACTCCTCCACGACGTTGGTTGTTATCCCGTCCCAGAGGTAGGCGCTCACCCTGTGAGCGGCGCTGAACGCGTCCACCACGTCCTGGATGGACTGCCCCCGATCCAGGGCGTTGTTGCGGCCCCAGTCGAGGCTGCCGCCCAACCCGGCGCCGCCGTACTGGTCCTGCCCGTTGTCCGCCACCACTATCTCGCCCTTGAAGCCGTCCGGGTGGGCAAGCACAACCTCGATGATGCTCTTCACCAGGTCGGTGTTTGTGCCGCCCCTCTCGTCCCACTGGCTGTTCACCTTGATGAGCACAACGTCGCCGGCGCCTATGAGCCCCGGGGGGCCCTGCAGGTCACCCTCCTCCGTCGACCTGTAGAACGGCTGACCGTGCTCAGCCATCAACCCCACTAGGGCCTGGACGCCGCCGTCGGCGCCGTCGGTGCCCGTCACGGCGTAGATGTCTGATTGAGGCATATCCGACGCCGTCATGGGCGTCAACGATAACATGTCTGGAGTCATCGAACCATCGCCTAAACCATCGTCTCGGGTGCTCATATACCCAGCAGATAGGCCGGCGGCTACCAGTATGAAGACCAAGGGCTTCCAGCGTCTTCTCAAGTAGTCTCCCCATGTGTCGACGCTTAGCAGGGGAAACACGTAGGTCGCGATCCAGCTGTTGGCGTTGAACGCCGCAGCTCTCTGGCAGGGATACGACGCCCTCGAAGGCTTGGTTCCCGTCCTGACGAGGTACCAGACGATGCACGTTAGGCCGAAGAAGAAAAACGACTCCTTTAATCTTTCAGTTAAACGGTTACTGGTCAAGTCTGAGCCTCAGCCCTGTATCAACATGGCAGCCGTAAATAAATTGCTTAACTGTTCTAACGGTCTATCCGGATCCTTCGCATCGTTTTTAAGCAACTAGACGATCTTCGGGAACCAATGCGATCAAGAGTAGGGATACCTGTGGTGGACGCCCACAGCCACTACTTCACCGCAGACACCATGAAGTCGTGGCTCAGCAGGGGCAGGACCCTGGAGAGCTTCAACAACCGCACCAAGACGAGGACGGACATTGACCAGCATAGAGCTCCCCGACGAGAACTGGGACACAGCCCAACGGGGGGTGGACGAGCTGGACAGGTACGGGGTGGAGTCCATGGGCGTCATGGTGGGCAAGGAGGCGTACGACGAGTTCCTCGTCACCATGAAACGGTTCCCAGGCCGCTTCATGGGCTACGCCAACATAACCCCGTCCGATCCCGACGCCGCCGAGAAGGTGAGGAAAGCCGCCGGGGACGGCTTCAAGGGGATAAAGCTGTACCCGTCTTCGTGGCGCGGCATGAAGGTCTACGACGAGGCGGTCTACCCGGTCTACGAGGAGTGTCTACGGCATGGCTTGCTGGTTTTCCTCCACTTCGGCATCACCATCGGAGGCCAAGCCGATATTAGAAACGGTAACCCCATCGACATACAGGTTCCCAGCAGAGATTTCCCTGATCTCAAGTTCATAATCGCCCACTTCGGCGCAGGGTGGTTCAGGGAGGTGCTGCTTATGCAGTACCAGGCCGACAACGTCTACATGGACAGCAGCGGCAGCAACAGCTGGATGCGGTACCTGCCCTACGACCTGGACCTCAAGCAGATATTCAGGAAGGCTGTGCAGGCGGGCGGCAGCCACAAGGTGCTCTTCGGCACAGACAGCACGTTCTTCCCCAGGGGCTGGAGAGTCAACGTGCTCGAAGCCCAGCACGGCGCCTGCAGGGAGCTGTTGGCCGACGGCGTGTTGACGGACAAGGACATCCACAGGATATTCTACCGGAACATCCTCAAGTTGACGGGTTTCAAGCCCTCAGTGTAGAGAGATCATTTATCCCCAAACCACGACAAGTAGGCTCAATGGAAGAAGAGAAGAAGCAAAGCCTCCTGAGGGTTCTATACGTCACCATATTCCTCAACGCCACGGGGCTCGGCACCTGCACATTCCTGCTGCCGGTGTTCGCCGAAGCCCTGGGGGCGTCGTACACCGACTTAGGCGTCATAGGCGCAGTCGGAAACATCGCTTACGCCGTGATTACTCTGGCCTGTGGGCTGCTCCTCGACAAGTATGAGAGGGTCCGGCTCTACCTTGTCTTCACGTTCGCGGCGGCGTTGACCATAACATTGTTCGTGTTCACGTCGACCATCCAGCAGCTCACCCTCATGAGGGGACTCCTCGGCGTCTTCTCGGCCACCTTCTGGGTCTCCGCCAGCACGTTGACCGCCGACATATCCCCCAAGAAGACCCTGACCCAGTCCATGGGCCGCTACAACCTTTCGTGGATCACCGGGTTCACCGTGGGGCCCCTGGTGGGTGGGGTGGTCTCAAAGGTCTACGGGTTCCGAGCCCTCTTCGCGTCCCTGGCGTTCCTTCTATACATGAGCTTGATAGTCATAGCGATCAGGTTCAGGGGGAGGGTGGAGCTCCGCACCGAGTCAAAGACGGGGTCCATCGACCTTGGTAGCCTCAGGAACCTGTTGCTGTCCTACGCCACGCTGCTGCCGTTCACCCTCGTCCTAGGGATCTACATGGCCATCATGCCTGGCCACATGAGCG
>CAZQOX010000054.1:0-7499 GCA_964594895.1 uncultured Candidatus Bathyarchaeia archaeon | reverse complement strand
GGTGCCACTTCCTCTGTATCTCCAGGGTCTTCCTCATGCCCGTGGCCTCGAGGTGCTCTACGATCTTGTCTAAGGGCGTGTGCTCCGCGACAGCGTCTTTCTGGGTCGCCAGTCTGATGAGCAGCCTCGCCATGACCATGGAGCCCTCCTGGAGGTTCCGCGGGTCGACCTTGTCCATCATGTCTGCGCTGGTGTGCCCCCAGCCCCTGCCCACCACGAGCTGCTGTACGCTGGGTTCGGCGTGCATGTACATGCATGGGATCCCCTGCATGTAGAATGGCCAGTGGTCGCTGGCGGCGGACGTCCCCTCGAGTATCTCCGTCGGGTACCTCGTCTCCTCCAGGAACCCTTTGAGCCAGCCCTTCATCTCGGGGGGCTGGTAGACTGTGAACGCGGCGTGCTGGGTGCCCTGCTTGTACGCCAGGCCTCCCAGCTCCAGGTTCACCATGATGGCCGTCTTGGGCGTGTCTCCGAGGTGGTCCGCGACGTAGCAGGTGCTCCCCGTGACGCCTATCTCCTCGCAGGCGAAGCAGACGAACCTGATCCCCCTCCTGAACCTGCCTCTGTGTGAGCTGAAGGCGCGGGCCAGCTCCATGGTTACAACGGTACCGCTGAGGTTGTCCATGGCGCCCTGGGAGATGTCGTGGCCGTCGTAGTGGCCGCCGACCACTATCCACTCGTCTGTCTCGCCGGGCAGCTCCGCGACTATGTTCGCGGACTCGGCGTCGGGGATGACCTTGCTCCCGTCGCTGAGCCTGACCCTCAGCGGCTTGTCCTTGGCGAGCCTCAGCATGTGGCTCCCCGTCTCGAGGCTCACCCCTACCCCGGGTATCTCGCCGCCCATCCTGTAGCTGGGCCTGAGGCTGCCCGTCGGCGGGAGCTGCCCCGGGTTGTGGTTCATGAAGATGAAGCCGACGGCGCCGTACTCGACGGCGTACCCGTACTTGGTGCGTCTGTGGACTCTCTTACCCTTGGGGCTCGTGGCGCTTGAGCACATCACTATCTTGCCTTCGACGTCTCTGGGGTCCACGGCCTCGAACTCCTCGGGGCTCCCGGTCCCCATATCGATCACCTCGGCTTCAACCTCGCCGCCCGGGCTCATCGCCAGGCTTATGGCCTCGAACTTCCTCTCAAAGGGCTCCGTCATCTCGAGCTTAACGGGGCCCCGCCTCCACCCGTGGTAGCTGAAGGGCTCGGCGCGGGCGTCCGCGTAGCCGTACTCCTTGAGCTTCTCGACCATGTACCTCTGGGCCTCCTTCTCGCTGGGGGTCCCGGCGAATCGGCTGCCTATCTCGTCGGCCATTACGAGCATGTTCTCGTGTATCTCGTTGTTCTGCCAGATGTCGCCGATGAGCGTTCTCTCGGCTTCCACGTAATCTCTGCTGAGCATATGGATCAACTAGAAAAAGGCTGATGGCTTATATGGGGTTACCCGTCTGGATAGATGTAGTAGGTGATGAACGAGCCCTGGGTTGACCCCCTGAGGTACACGGTGCTGAACCATATGACGTATGTCTCGTCGCAGTTGTGGAGGCTGTCATAGAGGCTGTAGTCGTAGACAGGCGCGCTCCTGGAGTCTCTGAAGAGGCTATAGAACTCGTTCCAATCCTCGATCTCTCTCCTCTCGATCCTGACGGCGTTCTTGTATTTTCTTTGTATACTCTCCTCCCACTCCTCCATGTCGCCCCAGGCCAACGTCCCGTCGAGCTCGTAGCCGCGGGCCTCAAGCAGATTGACCTTCCGGACGTACTCCCTTCCCTTGACGGACATCTGTGTACCCGCCACAGCTAAGACGACGGCGATGAGCAGACCTATGGCCAGTATCATCTTCTTCTCCTTCTTGTCGTCCTTCTTGAAGCGGCTCACGGGGTACGCCGATACTGATTGCTGGGCAGCCGCCTAAATGGGTTAAGGAAGAGAAATCTCTAGGCTGGCTATGTGTCTGGGAACAGGGTTACTGTTTCTTGTCCTCGTCCACGACCTTGAAGTCGGCGTCGACCGTCTTCTTGCCCTGATCCTCCTCGGGGCCCGGCTGCTGGGCGCCTGCGGCCTGCTGTGTCTGCTGCGCCGCGGCTGCCTGCTTGTATATCTCGGAGCCCGCCTCCTGGGACACGCTCTGCAGCTCCTCCATCTTGGCCTTGATCTCGGCGACGCTTCCATCTTTCACGGCGTTCTTCAAGGCTTCGAGGCCGCCCTGTATCCTCGCCTTGACGTCTCCGCTGATCTTGTCAGCGAGCTCCCCCAGCATCTTCTCGGTGCTGTAGATTAGGGCGTCCGCCTCGTTCCTGGTCTCGGCCTCCTCCTTGGCCTGTTTATCGGCCTCAGCGTACTGTTCGGCCTCACTGACCATGCGCTCCTTGTCGACGTCGCTGAGCTTCGTCGAGGCCGTTATGGTGATGCTCATCTGCTTGCCCGTTCCCAGGTCCTTCGCCGTGACGTCCAGCACGCCGTCGGCGTTGATGTCGAAGGTTACCTCGATCTGTGGGACGCCCCGCGGAGCCGGGGGTATGCCCTCCAGGTTGAAGCTGCCGAGGCTGATGTTGTCCTTGGCCATGGCTCGTTCGCCCTGGAGGACGTGGATGGTCACCGCGGTCTGCATGTCGGCGGCTGTGCTGAATACCTTGGTCTGCTTCGTCGGGATGGTGGTGTTCCTGTCTATGATCTTCGTCAGTACGGCGCCCAGGGTCTCGACCCCGAGGCTCAGGGGCGTCACGTCGAGGAGCACTATGTCGTCTATCTCGCCTGCGAGCACCGCGCCCTGGATGCTGGCGCCTATGGCGACGCACTCCATGGGGTCGATGCCTCTCTCCATCTTCTTGCCGACCAGCTCTTCGACGGTTTTCTGGACGAGGGGCATCTTTGTCATTCCTCCGAAGAGGACGAGTTTATCTATCTTGTCTGGGGTTAGTCCCGCGTCCCTTATGGTGCGCATTATGGGCTCCTTTACCTTGTTGACTATGGGCATGGCTATCTGCTCGAGCCTCGCCCTGTTCATGGTGACGTGTAGGTTCTGGGAGCCGTCCTGGTTCATGGCGATGTAGGGGAGGTCGATGTCGGTTGTCATGAGGTTGCTTAGCTCTATCTTGGCCCTCTCCGCGGCCTCCTTGAGCCTGGCCATGGCCTTGAGGTCGCTGGATAGGTCGATCCCGGTGTCTTTCCTGAACTCGGCGACGAGGTAGTCCATGACGGCCTTGTCCACGTCGGTGCCGCCGGTCTGGGTGTCGCCGCTGGTGGAGAGGACCTCGAAGACTCCTCCGCCGAAGTCCATGATGGTCGTGTCGTTGGTTCCGCCGCCGAAGCTGAACACCAGTATCTTGAGCTCCTGGTCGCTCTTGTTCAGGCCGTAGGCGAGGGCGGCGGCGGTGGGCTCGTTGACTATCCTCGTCACGCTCAGTCCAGCGATCTCGCCTGCGTCGATGGTGGCCTGCCTCTGGTTGTCGTTGAAGTGGGCCGGCACCGTGATGACTGCCTTGGTTATCTTCTCGCCGAGGTAGGTCTCGGTGTCGCGCAGTATCTTCTGGAGTATGAAGGCGCTGATCTGCTGGGGCGTGTAGTCCTTCCCTTGGAGGGTGATCTTCCTGTCGGTGCCCATGTGGCGCTTCGCCTCCCTGATGGTGCCCTCCGGGTTGGTTACCGCCTGTCTTCTGGCTGGCTCACCCACGAGCAGCTGCCCGTCCTTGGTGAACGCCACGACGCTGGGGAACATCTTCCCGGCCACCGTGGGGCCCTCGGCGGAGGGTATGACCACGGGCTTCCCGCCCATCATGATAGCTGCCGCGCTGTTCGTAGTCCCTAGGTCGATGCCTAGTATCTTCTCTCTCTTGGTCTCGTTACTCATCTTGATCTTCCTCTTCACTCTTCTTGGGGCTGCGAGCCACCTTCACCATGCTAGCTCTGAGGACCCGGT
Source organism: uncultured Candidatus Bathyarchaeia archaeon (assembly GCA_964594895.1). Taxonomy (GTDB): domain Archaea; phylum Thermoproteota; class Bathyarchaeia; order TCS64; family TCS64; genus RBG-16-57-9. The sequence goes on along the minus strand of CAZQOX010000054.1, from coordinate 3,592 downwards.
CTTTATACATGTAGCCTCTCCTCACCTCCTCCAGCACCGTCCCGTCGGGCTCCTCGCCGGTCTCCACCTCCAAGACGGCGTCGTGCCTGTAGGGGTCGAACGGGTGTCCCTCGGCCTCTATGACGCGGACTCCCTCGGAGTCCATGACCTTCTGCAGTTTCTTCAGCACCATCCCCATGCCTTGGACGAGTTTCTCCTTCTCCGCGTCCCTCGTGGCGAGCATCTCTATCTCGTCCAGCATGGGCAGCAGCTGCAGGATGAGGCCTCCGTTGGCCTCGTCCATGAATTCCTGCAATCGTTTCTGGCTCTGTTTCCGGATGTTCTCCAGGTCCGCCTTGGCGTACTTGAGCTGGCTCAGGTTTTTCTCGGCTTCGTCCTCTGCCACTTTCAGGTTGTTCTCGAGTTCCTCGACTCGCTTCTGTAGCTCCTTCTTGGTTGGATTCTTCGGTGACATGGCTGCGCTCCTCAGGCTTTTCATTGATATTGTGTCTGCTCTTTATTTTCTTTACGGTATGTCATAAATATGACTTTTTATAAGGTTTTGTGTACACAAGACGGTTGAACCCGGCGCTGATGACGCCCCGCCTTCACCGGCTAGAACGACAGAAACTGTATGGCTCTCTCAAGCAGGTACAGCAGATACACGACGAGGACGCCTAGCCCCACCTTGATGTATAGGGGCATGAAGGACAGGAACCCCCTGACTGAACGCTGGCCGCTCACAAGAAACTGGACCCTCAGGTGCCGATAAAAGGGTTTTTCAGAATCAGATCAGAATCTCCGGTCACACCTTCGCGGCGTCAACCACCATAAAATCTATGACTTTTGCGAGGTCCTTGGTCGATAGCTCTATGCCGTAGAGATGCTCCCCCGAGCCGAAGTTGATCCTCTCCTTCATGAAGACCCGTTCATCGACATACAGCGGGACTTCCAACGTGAGAGGGCACACCGCACCGGGCTTAACCCCAGTAGCCTCCTCCACCTCTTCCGGCGCCGCGACGCTCGCCTTCCCGATGAGGCCCCGCAGCTTCTTGAAGTCTATCCTGTCTCCCCCCCTCAGGAACACAGCGTGCATGAGGCCACCCCTGTCCTTGAGGATAATCGTCTTACAGATCTCGTCAGGGTCTACCCCATCTTTGGCGTACCTCACCACGTCCTCGACCGTGACGGCCCTCCTGGTCAGCTCGACGACCCTATAGTCGACGCCTTTCTCCTCCAATAGCTTCGCCGAAGCGAGTTCCATGCCTAGACTATCATGGCTGACGTTATAGAACTGTTCGACGCGAACCGCGTTTTTTTATAGTGGGTGTCTTCCTTGATAGTAAATCAGCTGGATGATATCTATGAGTGAAGGCTTGAACATCGTCGTCCCAATCAAGCAGGTACCGGAGACGACGGAGGTGCAGTTCGACGAGGAGACGGGGAGGCTCATCCGCGAAGGCGTCGCGGCCATAATCAACCCATTCGACGAGTACGCCATAGAGGAGGCGCTACGCATCAAGGAGAAGCATGGGGGCGTGGTGAAGGTCATCACCATGGGTCCGCCTTGGGCTGCGGACGCCCTCAGGGACGCCATAGCCATGGGCGCCGACGAGGGGTGGCTGGCCACCGACCGCGCATTCGCGGGGGCGGACACGTGGGCCACCAGCCTCACGCTGGCCAGGTGCATCGAGAGGATGGGCGACCCCGACCTAGTGATATGCGGCCTGAAGACCACCGACGGCGACACAGGGCAGACCGGCCCAGAGATGGCGGAGCACCTGGACATACCCCACGTCTGCTACGTCAGCGAGATCACGGAGATCGACGGCGGCAGGGTGGTGCTGAAGAGGAACATGGACGAGGGCGTAGAGACCCTCGAGGCCCCGATGCCCCTCCTCGTCACCGTGGGCAAGGACATCAACCAGCCGAGGCTGGCCACCCTCAGGGGCCGCCTCAGGGCCAAGAAGGCCGAGATCAAGGAGATCACCAACGACGACCTCAAGATGGACCCCACCGAGATCGGGCTGGAAGGCAGCTTCACCAGAGTCGTGAAGGTGTTCGAGCCCGAGGCCCACGAGGCCGGGGAGCTCGTCGAGGGGACCCCCGACGAGATGGCGGAGGCCATCCTGGCGAAGCTGCAGGAGTGCAAGGTGATCTAGATGGGCGAAGTACCCGTCAAGGTTACGGACGCCTGCACCGGATGCGGCGTATGCGTGGACGTCTGCCCCTTCGGCGCCATCGACATGGTGAACGGGAAAGCGGTCATCAACGAGGCCTGCCGGGCTTGCGGCCAATGCGTCGAAGCCTGCCCCGTCGGGGCCATCGAGATGAGCGAGGCAGAGGCCGTCGACCTCTCGGATTACCGTGGCGTCATGGCGTACGCCGAGCAGCGGGATGGAAGGGTTCACCCGGTGAGCTACGAGCTGCTGGGGAAGGCCCAGGAGCTAGCCGCCGCGCTGTCCGAACCCGTCTACGCCGTCATCGTCGGCAGCGGAGTGGGCGCCGGCGCCGAGGAGCTAGTCAGGAGAGGAGCAGACAAGGTGTTCGTGTACGACGACCCGGCGCTCGCCGAGTTCAGGGACGACCCTTACACCGACCTTTTGGCGCAGTGCTGCATGGAGGAGAAGCCGAGCATATTCCTCATCGGCGCCACGAGTCTGGGCAGGAGCCTAGGCCCCAGGGTGTCCGCCAAGCTACGCACCGGGCTAACGGCGGACTGCACGTACCTCGACATCGACCCCGAGACGAGGCTTATGAGACAGACGCGGCCCGCCTACGGCGGAAACATAATGGCCACCATCATCACACCCAACGGCAGACCCCAGATGGCCACCGTCAGGTACAAGATGTTCCCCGAGGCAGGGAAGACGGACAACCCGAAGGGCATAGTAGTCGAGAAGCCCGTCGACATGTCCAGCGTGAGGGACAGGGTCAAGGTGCTCGGCTTCGAGGAGGCCAAGGATCAGGTGAGCATAACCGAGGCCGACCTCATAGTATCGGGGGGCCTCGGCATGGGCGACCCCAAGGGATTCGAGTTGATCGGGCAGCTGGCCGAGACCCTGGGAGCCGCCGTCGGGGCCTCAAGGCCCACGGTCGACGAGGGATGGATCGACTACAGGCACCAGGTTGGTCTCAGCGGCAGGACCGTCAGGCCCCAGGTCTACATGGCGTGCGGCATAAGCGGCGCCGTCCAGCACCAGGCGGGCATGAAGACCAGCGACGTCATCATCGCCGTGAACAAGGACCCGGAGGCCCCTATCTTCAAGATCTCCAGCCTCGGAGTGGTCGGGGATTTATATGAGGTGGTTCCCCGTCTCATAGAGAAGATAAAGGAGCACAGAGGACATGCCTGAATACAACACGATAACACCTGAACTAAGGAAGCAGATAGAGGCCATCGTGGGACCGGAGAACGTCTCATCCACCCCAGAGGACCTGGAGAAGCACGCTGTGGACGAGAGCCCGCTGGAGCCCCACCCACCGCAGCTGGTGGTGCGGCCAGGCTCTACGGAAGAAGTCTCCAGGGTGCTGAGGCTGGCCAACGAGAACATGATCCCGGTTACGCCTCAGGGCTCCCGCACAGGCCTGAGCGGGGCCGCCCACCCGATCT